>JAFGRS010000200.1 GCA_016935045.1 Lentisphaeria bacterium
CTCCCCGATCCCTGCCCCGAGGGGACCGTTCCCGCCTCCTGGTGCCCCACCGGCGCACCCTACTACCAGGCCCAGATCAGCCGGACGGGAGATTTCTCCGATGCCGTCAGTTCCCCGATCCTCACCGACACCTCCTACACCTTCACCGACGTGCCCCCGGGGCCCGTATGCGCCCGGGCCCGGGCAGGCATCTACAGCGGCCCAGGTCCCGAACAGTGGCTGCAGACGGCCGAGGCGGACTTCGCCGTCGATGCCCTGGTGTGCACGCACACGCTCCCCGTCGGCGATGGCGCCGTCGGGCTCGGGGGAGGCGGCGGAGATGTCCGAACGGAACTCTTCGGGGCGCGGAACTACGATTCGGGGATCATGGACTGGTACCGTCACGGCAACTGGTTCACCTGTGACGAGGACCGGAGCCTGATCGAGATCCGGCAGTATCTCGATGTGCCGCCCGGGGAGGCGCTGGTGCTCTTCGTTGCCCTCGGAGACCCCTCCGCGGGTCCGCCGGCGAATGTCTTCGAGTCGGCTCCTCTGCCCGGCGTGGGAGAAGGCTGGTACAACGTATCCTGTGCCGTGCCGCTTGAGGCGGGATCCGACTACGTCATCGGGGTGATGTGCTCCAACGGCCTGATCTGGGACGATGACGAGGTTGTCCAGGCCCAGCCCTCCTGGGGAGTCTTCCGGGGAAGCCTCTGGGAGCCCTTTGGGACGTCTATATACCAGTTCTACCAGGAACTCGTCACGACGGGATCCGGCGGCGGCGCCGTCCGCGAGGAGATCTTCGGCGCGGCGTCCTATGGCGCCGACTGGGACGAGCCCTACGAGCTGGGGTTCGGCAATGCCTTCGCCTGCCACGAGACCCGGACCCTGGTCGAGGTGCGCCAGTTCCTCGGCATCCCCCCGGGAGAAGCGGTCACTCTCTTCGTCGGTGCGGGAGACCCGGAGAACCCGACCTGGCTGCAGTACCTGGGCACCCTCCCCGGGGCAGGCCAGCAATGGTACAGCGTGCCCTGTGACGTGCTTCTCGAAGCGGGCGAAACCTACGTCATCGGCGTCGGATTGAGCCAGGGAACGACCTGGGACGACGATGGGAGTGTCGGTGCGGACCCCTCCTGGGGAACGTTCCTGGGCAGCGCCTGGACCATGGGGCCGATGCCGCCGACGGGACCTCTCGCCGGCTCGCAGGAGGCCCGTCCGCCGGCGGACGACCTGGCCCCGTGGCAATTCTACCAGGTGCTGGTGACCGAGGGTGCAGGCGGAGTCTGTACCGACGGTACGGTCATGACCCCGGCGCTCACGGTGCCGATGGCTGCCCTCGGCGGTATCCTGCAATACACCTTCGATACGCCGGCGGGAACGTCGCTGACCGTGGACGTCCTGCAGCAGGGCCCGATCGTCTACCCCGCTATCCCCTCGGGAAGCGACATCCTCGCCTTCTGTGCCCCGGGAAGCGAGTTTGCCCTGCGTGCCAATCTCGCCACCCTGGATCCCGCTGTCACGCCTCTTCTGCTGGACTGGTCCGTCACCTGGCTGTATGCGGAGGACCAGTACGCCTGGACAGACTGGTCGGCGCCCGTCTGCGGCACGGTGGCCGGAGCGGACCCGACCATCACGGCCGTGATCCCGACCCCGGCCGTCGCCTGCGAGCCTCTTGCCTTACAGGGCGTGGATTTCCCCACCGTGCTCGATGGCGTACTGCTCGACGGCCCGGCGCCCATCCCCCTGAATGGTATCCCCGAGGTGAACGCCGCGGGGACGTATCTCTCGGGCGTCTCCATTCCGCCCGGCACCCCGCCGGGACTCTATCCCGTACTCTTCGATGTCCCCAGCGAGGGACTGGTGCCGGTTCTCGGCGAAGGCGTGCTGGTGGCCGAAGGCGTCTTCGTCGTCTCCGAGCCCATTGACAACGTCGCCATCGACGGCAGCCACCCCGGCATCACCGACTACAGCATCGTCGGAACCGGCCCGGTGACCCTCATCGCCCCCTGGCAGGTGGGTCCGTTCTACTTCATGGGCTGGTACGACGCGGCTGGAACACTCCTCACCTACAGCGCCACGGCCAGCTTCCTCCTCGAAGAGGAAGACATGGTCGTGGCCGCCTACGACGACACGATCATGGACTTCTACGCCGGCGGTCCCCTCGGCAACGACGACTACCCCGGCACCTCGCCGGCAGCCCCCGCCGCACACCCGCAGACCCTCCTCGACCGCTACACGGGCTGGATAGGCAAAACGATCCACGTCGCGGCGGGAGAATACCCCGGCCCCCTCACCCTCAGCCCCCAGGCCAACGGAATCCGGCTGAGCGGCGCCGGGGACGGGGACGACCCGACGACGGACACCCTCGTCGTTGGTGTCGGGCACGCCCCTGCCCTCGTCATCCAGGCAGGCGGCGAAGGCTGTATCCCGCTGACCATCGAGAGGATCCGTTTCACGGGAGGCCCCGGCGGAACGCTTCCTGCGGGCTTGGATTTCGGAAACGATACGGAAATCAGCGACCCGCCGCCCCCGACGCCCCTGTGCGTGGTCATCATCCATGCCCCGCCGGGAGGCACGCTGGCCGACCTCCTCCTGCGCAACTGCACCGTCCTCGCCGCGAACCACTCCGTCGGCCTGTTGGTGACCGGACAGGATGACCTCAGCGTGGTGGCAGGACTCCTCCTCGACGGCTGCCACCTCCTGGGACCCTCCATGGCCGCGATGGCCATCGCCGAAGTCAACCTGACCGGCTTCGGCACCACCGGCACCGACCGCTGGACCCTCATGAACGGCGGCCAAGCCGCCGGACTGTATCTCCATGGCGGCGCATGCCTGTTCGACGATTTCCCACTCCGCCGGACCGCCTTCTTCGGCAATGGCGCCTTCGACATCCTGCTCGAGGAAACCTGGGTGACCGTCGATGCCCTCGAAGACGTCCTCTTCTGCGAAGCCCTCGACCTCGCCGCCATCGAAGAACGGGTATGGCACATCCACGACGACCCGGAGATCGGCGAAGTCCTCTTCGGGATCCCCTCCGGGTTGGCCGACAACCTCATCTGCTAC
>JAFGRS010000201.1 GCA_016935045.1 Lentisphaeria bacterium
CGCCACGGCCGCAAAGGCCAGGACCCCGGCGATGCGGCCGAAGAGCGCGCGCAGGACTCCGGTCGGTTTCATACCACATCTCCTTACGTGATACCCGTACGTGGTTGTTGCGCAAAAACCCGAAGAGCCGCCTGCCCTCGAACCGGCGACAGCGTTCAGCGCGGTCGTGCTATCCATCGAGCTCTCCTCACGAGCTGCCATCAACGTCTCCGATAGCCAAGCCAAGGCGCACGCCAAAGGCGAAACTGCCCCCTGCCCCGCGGGAAGGAGAGGCCTGTGCCATGGCCCGGCCACCGATGCGTTGCATGTCCGTCAGAATCCCGTACCTCCGACGGCGACAGGAACCTGCCCTGGCGCCATCTGGTGATCCACTCATCCGTCTCTCGGGCGGGTAGCACCTTGCCTTCAGCAGGCCGTGTGCCAGCTCCAGCCCCGATTTCGAGGCTTCACGGCCCGAAATCCGACGGTTTCGTTCTCAGTTTTGCAAAACCTATACGGTTTGCACTCTTCCGTACGCGGCACGGCCCTCCGTGCCGCATCCCGGCCCAATTCTGGCCGTCGGGGACCGCCGGCCGTACTCAACCTTGGCTTTGCGGGCCCGCTTCACCACACGGTACCTTCGCCGGTCGCGTAGATCCAGAGTCCGGTGGTTGCCCCGATGGCCTGGGGGTCTTCCAGGTCGGGGATGTAGTATCCCACGTCCGGGGACCAGGCCCAGACCGCGATGATTGTAACTCCATCCAGGGGGTTGGGAACGGCGTCATAGGGTGCGACGAAGTTCCAGCCCGCGTGGACCGGCACGGGGCCGTCACTGGGCACGCCGGTCAGGTTCAGGGCGACCGGCACGGCGGCGTACATCCAGTACGCCTTTCCCGGCAGGAGCTGGGTCGGCACGCTGTACCCGGTTGCCAGGCTGTACTCGTAGACGGCCAGAATGTCGGGGTGGCCGAGCAGCGCCGCCTGATCGGCGGCATCGAGGATGACCGGCACCCCCACCAGGTTCCAGCCCGCCTTGAGGGCCAGGGCGACGGTCTTCTCGGTCGACACCACGACCAGGAAGCGGTAGGTGACGAGTTCGGTGCCGGTGTTGTCGAGGGGCGCCGTCTCGGTGGCCGTCATGTCGACGGGCGCGCCGTCCGGCTGCCAGTCGGCCGTCGCCGGAGTCAGGGTGGAGATGTACCCCGCGGGCAGGGAAGCGCCGTCCCAGGCGAGGCCCCAGTTCTCCTTGGCGGCATTTCCAGGCACGAGGACGACGAGTTTCCAGGTTTCGGATTCCCCGATGCCGCGGATGTCCCGGCTGAGCTGTTCGCCGAAGGGACCGATGAAGTAGGCGCTTTCGCCGCGGGTCCCGGGCGGCGGGGCGAGGTAGTCTCCTTCCGCGGGGATGAAGGCTTTCGTTGCCCCGGGCTGCATGCCGAAGGCCAGGGTGATGTAGGGATTGCCGGCCCGGCTGACATGGATGTCGGTGACGAAGCCGCCGACGGTGATGCTGACCGTGGCCGGGGCGCTGGTCAGGTCCCCGTCATCGACGGTGTAGGTGAAGCCGTCGTTCCCCGCATAGCCCGCGTCGGGCGTGTAGGTCACGACCAGGACGCCGTTGGCGGGGGCCTGCTTGATGGTGATGTCCCCGTGCTGAGGATACCAGGCATGGCCCGGGGCGGGCAGGTTGAAGAACAGGGTGTCGCCATCGGCGTCGGAGGCCGTGAGGGTGATGTCGACGGGTTCCTCCTGTCCGGTCGCGGCCTGGGCGGCGTTGGCGACGGGAGCGGTGTTGTCCTCGGCGACGGTGACGGTGAGTCCGGCCCCGTAGTTTGTGTTGGCGAAGGGGATTTTGCCTCCGACGACGAGCAGTTCGACGGTCCCGGCGCTGACGCTGAAGGTGGCCGTGCCGTTGGCCATGGCCTGGAAGCTCATGCGGGCGTAGAGGACCGGGGCGCCGTAGCCGTTGCCCGGGGATACGGTGCTGCCGCCGAGTTCGACGATGCGTCCGCCGGCCTCGTCGAGGGTGCCGATGGGAGGCACAAGTTTGAAGGGGTCCTGGATGATGGTGGACGGGTTGAAGGTCCCCGCGTAGTTGAGCTTCGAGGTGGTGAAGTCGATGTCCAACGGACCGCCGCCGAAGCCCGCCGGATCGTCCACCTGAACGTAGAGATCCACGTTGAAGACGTCTCCGGGCTGGACCCGGTCGGGCCCCACCAGACTGATGCTGGCCGAGGGACCCGCCACCTTGGGTCCGGCCACGGTCTCGCCGTCGCCGGCCCCCGCTTCGCCGGCCGCCGGGGCCGCCTTGGCGCCGGTGCCGTAGTTGGCGATCAGGATGAGGAGGTCGTAGTAGTCCACGTCCCCATCCCCGTCGAAGTCGCAGTCCAGGTCTTCGGGGCCCGGGTTGACCCTGCCGTACTCCGAGATGAGTTCGAGCAGGTCGTAGTAGTCCACGTCCCCGTCCCCGTCCGCGTCGCCGGGGATGCCGGTGTCGAGAATCGTCACGGTGACGGTCTGGGTGCCGACCTCGCCGTAGCCGCCGCCGACGCTGACGACGTTGGCGATGTCCACCGCAATGGTCTCGTTGCCTTCGCTGGCGCCGTCGTTCTCGACCAGGACGGTGACGGCGCGGGAGGTGGCGCCGATGGGGATGACGAGGGGTTCCCCGGTGACCGTGTAGTCGACGTTCTCCTGGGCGCTGCCCGAGAAGGCGAGCTGCACGGTGACCGCCTGGGTGGCGGGGGCGGTGAGGGAGGCGCGCACCAGGAAGGCGCCGCC
>JAFGRS010000004.1 GCA_016935045.1 Lentisphaeria bacterium
GACACGAACGGGGGAGGGGAAACGGACACGAACGGACACAACGGAAGGGGAGACAGAAGAGGCCCCGGATCAACATTGTGTTTTCCCCGTCCGTTCGTGTCCGTATGTGTCCGTTTCCCCTTCCCCGTCCGTTGCGTCCGTTCGTGTCCGTTTCCCCTCTCCCCTCCCCCGTTCGTGTCCGTTTCCCCTCTCCCCGGCAAAGCACACGCCCCCTGGCGGCCTTTCGGGGCCTCCGGGGGGCGTGGTATAGGCGTCTGCCCGGTGCGTCGGTCTAGAGTTGCTGCTGGGCGAAGGTGAGCCAGTCCCGCAGCTGGGTGTCGCTCGGGTTGCGGTTCTTGATGTCCCACATGTTGACGGGGTTGAGGGTCTGCAGGGGTTTCATGGCCGCGGCATGTCCATCGCCGAAGAGGAAATTGGTGTTGGTGCCGTGTCCGGTCATGGTCCAGTGCGAATTGCCGGCGGCGCCCCAGCCGCTCCAGAACTCGGGGTCCTGGCGTTCCTTGTTCTCGCCGACGAGGACGACCTGGCTGTGGGCCTTGAGGGCAATCGAGGCACAGTAGCGGTCGTGCTCCATGGGTTTCTGGCCGCCGAACTCCGCATCGCCTCCACCGGAGTTGCAGAGGTAGGACTGCGGGATGGCCGGCAGACTGGGGTTCGCCTGGGCAACATTCTCGTTGTTGATGTTGCTGGGACACTTGTACATCTTCGTGTCATTGATGTAGGCGTAGATCATCTGCTGCCAGTTGCCGCCGGGATTGCGGGAACGAGGATAATAGTCCCCGTTGTCCTGGAGGTACATCATCAATCCCAGGCCGATCTGTTTCATGTTGGAAAGGCAGGAAATGGCCTGTGCCTTGGCCTTGGCCTGCTGGAGAGCCGGCAGCAGCATCGCCGCCAGGATGGCGATGATGGCGATCACCACCAGCAACTCAATCAGGGTGAAGCGACCTTTCCCGCCACGGCGACGCAGTCCTTTGAGACTCATTGGGTCTTTCTCCTCATGACCGGCCTTGCCTATCCCACCTTGACTCCTCGCGGAGACCTGCCGTCACAAGCCGTTCTCCGCGAGACATACGTATCTGTCTGCCCGCGAGGCCGCGGGCGCTCCGGGCCGACGGCTCCTACTCCGTGGACCAGGAGCACTTGTCACTGCCGCCGAAAGTATTGCAGCCCACGTTCTGGGCCCGGAACCACTGCACGTGGCCGTCTCCCCAGGTAATGCAGGCACCCTCATTGTGGCGCCGGGACCCCGACCCCGTCGTCCCGTAGGTGGCCCAGTTGAAGTTGTGGGTATTGCTCTGGTAGGCGATCTGGTCGGTGCCGTTGTCGCGGTCGGCGAGGAGAATCGTCTCGGAAGGATACTTGAGGTCGTTGAGGGAGATGCCGCGCATGGAGTCGGTGGGGGCGCCGCTATCCCAGTGGATACGGTTGGCGCCGTAGCCGCAGGTCCCCCAGGGGGTCGAGTCGCTCCCCGTCCAGGAATTCGAGCCGGAGGCGGAAGGGCAGAAGAAGACGTTGACGTCGTTGACGTAGGGAAGGACGAGCTTGCGCCAGGTGTAGGAGGACCCGGCGTTGTAGCCGGCGCCACCCACGTTGATCCAGCTCGAGGGCAGGCGCTCCTTGTTGTCGTCGGTGTACATCATGAGTCCCAAGCCGAGCTGCTTCAGGTTGGACGTGCAGCTGGCCTGGCGGGCCTTCTCCCGGGCCTTGCTCAGGGCCGGCAGCAGCATCGCCGCCAGAATGGCGATGATGGCGATCACGACCAGAAGCTCAATCAGGGTGAAAGACCTCGTTCTGCTCCGTCTCATGGCCCATCTCCTTGCACACTTCCACCGGACGAGTCCCGTCTTGCGGGACCATCCCTGCGACGCACCCGGGGCGCGCCCGACACTTAACCGAACCAACGCACCTTGAGCATACATGGAAGCATGGTGCAGGTCAAGCCGGAACTCCATGAAAAAAAGGCAATCTTCCGGGCTGCCGCGTGGGAAGGAGGCCGCAACGTTCCCAACGCCGCTGCCGGGCTTGTCCCGGTGGAGCGCCGATCGGAGGGCGGGGAGGGGGCGCGGCCGGCGCTCCCTCCAGCCGCATCGGCGCTCTGCTGCCGCCAGGGCAGTGGCGGCGGGAACCGATTCGCCGGACCTTGGAACAGCCCTGGGGCTGCCCGGGCGCGGTGCGTCCTCTGTGTTTTCTGCTGTCCCTGCCGACGTTTTTGTCGGTTCAGCGGTTGCATTGGCAGGGGAAGGATGATATCAGTAGGAATGGAAATGGGCCAATTAGGTAGAGTTTAGGAGGCATACAGGGCCATGGCGTCGGGGTCTCAGGGCCGCCGCATCTTCACGGGGGAGCACGTATACAGCGTGGATTCCCAGCGGCGCATTGCCCTGCCCCGCTCCTGGCGCGGCGAGGAGGAGAGTGCGAACCAGTTTCTGCTGATACCCTCGGACGATCCCTGCATTCACATGGTACCGATGGCTCTGTGCGGACGGGTGCTGGACCGCATGGAGGAGGCGATTTTCGTGATGCCCGACGGTCTGCGTCTGTTTGGCAGTGCGGGTGCGCGGGCGGCGAATGGGCAGTGTGACCGGCAGGGGCGCCTGGCGTTGCCGTCCCACCTGCTGGAGCATGCGCGGATTACCGACCGGGTGGTGATGGTTGGCAACTTTGTCACGATCGCCGTGTGGTCTCCCGCCGTCTGGGAGGAAGCACGGCGGCCGGCTTCGGAGGGTTCCCGCGCCTTGCGTTCGGCCTTTGTGCGGCCGGAGGCTCTCATGGAGGTCTTCCGGTCCCAGGCGGAGAGGCAGCCCGACGGATGAGAGGCGGTCACGAATCGGTGCTGGTCGAGGAGGCGGTGGCGCACCTGGCGCACGCCGGTGTGCGCCGCATCCTGGACGGAACGGTGGGCTGCGGCGGACACGGCCTTGCCCTGCTGCGGGCCTGCCCGGACGCCTCTCTCCTGGGGATGGACCGGGACGACGAAGCCCTGGCGCAGGCCGCCGCCCGGCTGGCGGTCTTCGGGGAGCGGGTGCACCTGGTGCGGGACGTCTATTCGCGCATGGGGGCCCACGCCGAGGCGCTCGGCTGGCGGACGGTGGATGCCGTCCTCCTCGACATCGGGGTTTCGTCGCCCCAGATCGACACCCCGGGCAGGGGGTTCTCCTTCCGCGCGGACGGCCCCCTGGACATGCGCATGGATCGCCGGGACCGCCTGACCGCGGCGGGAATCGTGAACACCTGGCCGGTGGAGGAACTGGCCAGGATCTTCCGTGAGTATGGGGAAGAACGTCATGCGGGGCGTGTTGCCCGGGCCATCGTGGCGCGTCGGGCGGAGCGTCCCTGGGCGCGGACGGGGGAGTTGGCGGAGTTGATCGGCGGGGTTGTCGGTTGGTGCGGCGGCCTGCCTCCCGCGACGCGGTGTTTTCAGGCCCTGCGGATTGCCGTGAACCGGGAGTTGGACGAACTCGATGCGGGGCTGACCGCCGGCGTGGACCTCCTTTCCCCGGGGGCCCGGATCGGCGTCATTTCGTTTCACAGCCTCGAGGACCGGATGGTGAAGCAGCGTTTTCGGCACGAGGCGAGTTCGTGCATCTGTCCGCCGGGTTTGCCGGTGTGTATGTGCGGCAAGGTTGCGCGCCTGCGGCTGCTGACCCGGAAGCCGGTGCGGCCGGCGGCGGCGGAGTGTGCCGCGAATCCGCGCGCGGCCTCGGCCAGGCTGAGGGTCGCCGAGCGTCTGGCGGCGCCGGCGGGGGTGGCCGCGGGGCAGGCAGCATCGGGCCGGGACCGTGTGGGGTGGTCGGGCTGACCGTCCGCGGCCCGGCGGGCGGCCGCTGGTTGGGCGGGTGGAACGGGCCGTGGCGGCGGCCCCGGGCCGCCGGAACAGAAACACGGGAAGAGCACAAGCAATGCCACGGAACAGGATGGCGATCTACCAGAGGGTACGGGTCGAGAGCGGCGCCGGCCGCGGCGGCGGCGGGCTGTTGAGTTTTCTGCTGATGGCACTGCTCCTGCCCGTCTTTGCGCTCGGGCTCCTGTACGTGAAACTGAACAGCGACCAGGTTCGCATGTCACGTCGCACCAGTGTATTGCGTCGCGAATTCGGGCAGGGGTCAAAGGAACTCACCAACCTTCGTGTCGAGGTGGAGATGTACAGCAAGGGGACCCGCATTCTGTCCCGGGCACGGGCCATGGGGTTGGATCTGCAGCCTCCCCGGCGGGGGCAGGTGGTTCGGGTGCGCAACGGGGCGCCCCTGCAGGGGGCGGAGTCTCCCGGGGAGCGGATTGTGGCCGACCGGTGAAGTGCGAGGAGTTCTCGGGCCGATGAATCGGGTTCACTGGCTGACGCGGCTTTCGCTGCTGGGTGTTGTTCTGGTCCTGCTGAACGGGGCCCTGGTTCGGCACCTGTACTGCCTCCAGATCAGCCGTCACGGGGAGCTGCACGAGAAGGCGCGCCGGAAGTGCATGGCCAGCCGTACGCAGGCCGGTCAGCGCGGCCGCATCTTCGACGTGGGGGGCAATCTCCTGGCGGGGAATCTGGCCTGTCGCGACATTCTGGCCGAACCGCGGCTGTTTCGTTGTCCCCGCGCCGAGATCATCGAGACTCTCTCCCGGGAACTCGATGTGCCCCGGGCCGTGCTGGGGGCCCGTTTCTCGCGTTCCGACGATCCGCGTCAGCCGCTGGTGGAGGTCACCGTCAAGCGGGGCGTCGACGTGCGCCTGGCGGAGCATCTCGACCGCTACGAGTTCCGCGGCATCCGCGGCGTGGACACCTATTGCCGGTTCTATCCGAAGGGGCCCCTGCTGGCCAACCTGTTGGGCTTCCTCGATGCGGAGGGACGCGGGGCCGGCGGTGTGGAACAGCTCATGGAAGCCTACGTGAGTCCCGGCCAGGGGATGGCGGTCTACGAACGGGACCGCCGCGGCAATCGCCTGGTGCGGGGGCTGTACAGCGAGCGTCTGGCGCGGGACGGTTGGGACGTGTACCTGACCATCCACGAGCCCATCCAGCAGATTGTGGAGGAGGAACTGGCCGAGATGGTGGAGCGCTGTGCGCCGCGGTCGGCCTACGCGGTGATGATGGACCCCTCGACGGGAGCAGTCCTGGCGCTGGCGCAACTCCCCAGTTTCGACCCCAACGACCGGAGCACGATGGCGGACCCGGAGTGCTGGCAGAACCGGATTCTGACGCATGGCTTCGAGCCCGGCTCGATCATGAAGAGCGTGGTGGTATGCGGCGCCCTGGACTACGGGGTGGTGACTCTGGACAGCACCTTTGACTGCGAGCACGGCACCTGGGTGTACATGCGGCGGCCCCTGCGCGACAGCGGCCACGCCTACGACGTTCTCAGCGTGCGCGAGATCATCCAGAAGTCGAGCAACATCGGCACCGCGAAGATCGCCCTGGCCATGGGCGACAGCCGGGTCTACCAGGTCCTGCGCCGATTTGGCTTCGGCAGCGCCACCGGGATCGGTTTCCGCCAGTACGGCGAGGATGGTCCGGTGCTGTTTCCGACGGAGGCCACGGGCATTCTGAGAGACCTGCCGGAGTGGGACAGCCTTTCGGTGACGCGTTTCCCCATCGGTCAGGGCATCCTGGTGACGCCCCTGCAGATGGTGCAGGCGTACAGCGCTCTTGCCAACGAAGGGGTGATGATGCAGCCCTACATCGTGGACCGGATCCGGGACCCGCGCAGCGGCGAGGAACGGTACTCCCTGCCGCGGGCCAAGGCACGGGCCGTGCGTCCGGAGGCGGCGCGGGAGATCGTGGCGGCCATGTCCCTGGTGACGCAGGAGGGCGGCACGGCCACCCGGGCGGCGGTGGAGGGGTACGGGGTGGCCGGGAAGACGGGAACGGCACAGAAGTGGATCGGCGGCCCGAACGGGAAGGGGGGATATTACTCGCACAGCCAGTGCGTATCGAGCTTCATCGGCATGGTTCCGGCGGAGGCCCCGGCCTTCGTCCTGCTGGTCGTAGCGGACGAGGTCACCCGGGGCAGCCGCTACGGCGGCATCGCCGCCGCGCCGACATTCAGCCGCATTGCCGAGCGCACGCTGCGCTATCTGCAGGTGGCCCCGGCCGGTACGCCGACGGCCTGCCATCTGCCGGGCGCCGGCGCCACGGAGGGAGCGGATGCGGGAGCTTTCCCTGGACCAGTACCGTGATGCCCTCGGGCCCCTGTGCCTGGAGGTCCGCGGGGACCTCGCCGGTCGGGTCGCGGGGGCCTGTTCCGACTCGCGCGAGGTCCGCCCGGGGTATCTCTTCTGCGCCATCCCCGGCGCCAGGGACGACGGGACGAGGTACGTTCCGGAAGCCCTTGCCCGGGGTGCGGCGGGAGTCGTCGTGACGCGGCCGGTCGAGGTCCCGCCGGCGACGGTCCGCATCCTGGTGCGGGATGCCTATGCGGCGGCCGGGCGCCTGGCCGAGTGCGCGGCCGGCCGGCCCGCCGACCGGCTGCAACTCATCGGCATCACCGGCACCAACGGCAAGACGACCTGCGCCTACCTGTTGCGGGAGATCCTGCGGCGGGCGGGCATGGCCCCGGGGATGATCGGCACCGTCTGCCATGACCTGGGGACGGAGACGGTCCCGGCCCAGCGCACCACGCCGACCCCCTTCGACATCCAGAGGCTGTTCGGCCGTATGGTGGCCAACGGCTGCCGCTGGGCGATCCTCGAGATGTCCAGCCACGCGCTGCATCAGCACCGGACCGGGACGGCCCGGTTCCGCGCCGCGCTGTTCACGAATCTGACCGGGGACCATCTGGACTACCATCGCACCATGGAGGCGTACTTCGAGGCGAAGTCCATTCTGTTCCGGGAGTTGCTGTCTTCGGACGGCGCCGCGGCGGTCAACGTGGACGATCCCTACGGCAGGCGTCTGGA
>JAFGRS010000020.1 GCA_016935045.1 Lentisphaeria bacterium
CAACGCCGCCAGGGAGCGGGAGCGGCGCAGCCCTTCGGGGCGAGGCGGCGCACGGCCATCCGCTGCGTACCTTGTCGCTTACATACCCTCAGGCAACGCCCGCGGCTTGGAAACTCTCCTTCACCAGCGCCTGGGCCTCGTCCAGGAGACGCTCGAGATGCGCCTCCCCCAGGAAACTCTCGGCATAGACCTTGTAGATTGCCTCCGTCCCGGAGGGTCTGGCGGCAAACCAACCGTTCTCGGTGACCACCTTCAACCCCCCGATGGCGCCGCCGCCCCCCGGCGCGGCGGTCAGGATCCGGGCTACGCGTTCGCCGGCAAGATCCGTGGCCCGGACTCGATCGGCCTGCAGGTCCCTGAGAACGTCCTTCTGCTCCCGGGTTGCCGGTGCATCCAGCCGGCGGTAGAGGGGGGAGCCGAAACGGCCTTCCAGCCCGCGGTAGGCCTCCGCCGGATCGCGCCCCGTGACGGCGGTGATCTCGGCCGCCAGCAGGGCGAGGAGGATCCCATCCTTGTCCGTCGTCCAGACCATGCCATTCCGGCGCAGGAAGGAGGCGCCGGCACTCTCTTCGCCCCCGAAGGCGAGAGACTGCTCCAGCAGCCCCTCGACGAACCACTTGAAGCCGACGGGGACTTCGACCAACGCGCGCCCCAGATCGGCCGCCACCCGGTCGATCATGGCACTGGTGACCACCGTCTTGCCCACGCCGGCCTGGCGGGGCCAGCCATCCCGTCCGCGGAACAGATAGTCGATGGCTACCGCAAGGTAGTGATTCGGGTTCATCAGCCCGCCCGCGGCGGTGACGATCCCGTGGCGGTCCGCGTCCGGATCGGTGCCCCAGGCCACGTCGAAACGGTCCCTGTGCCGCAGCAGACCGGCCATGGCCCAGGGCGAGGAACAGTCCATCCGCACCTTGCCGTCGTGATCGACAGCCATGAAGCGGAAGGTCGGGTCCGGCTGCGTGTTCAGGGCCGTGATCGACAGCCCGTGCCGCTCGGCAATCGCCTCCCAGTAGCCCAGGGAAGCCCCCCCCAGGGCGTCCGCACCCAACCTCAGTCCCGAACCGCGCACCGCTTCCAGATCCACCACCGCGGGGAGGTCGCCGACATACTGGCCGATGTAGTCGTGCTCGCGCGTCGTTCCGGCCCGCAGGGCCCGGCTGTAGGGCAACCGTCGGACGCCGGCGTTGCCGTTGGCCAGCAGACGGTTCGCCTCCCCCTGCACCCACACCGTGGTGGCGTCGTCGGCCGGTCCCCCGGAGGGCGGATTGTACTTGAATCCCCCATCCGAGGCAGGATTGTGCGAGGGAGTGATGACGATCCCGTCCGCCTGCGCCGCCCCCCCTACGCCATTCCAGGTCAGAATGGCGTGCGATACGGCCGGAGTGGGCGTGAACCCATTGTCCGCCGCAACCATGGTCTCCACGCCGTTGGCCGCCAGGACTTCGAGGGCGGTCCGGTGAGCCGCTTCGCTGAGCGCGTGCGTATCCTTGCCCAGGTACAGCGGCCCGCGGATGCCGGCAGCGGCGCGGTAGTCGCAGATGGCCTGGGTGATGGCCAGAATGTGGGCCTCGTTGAAGGTCCCGGCTCGGGATGTTCCCCGGTGGCCGCTGGTGCCGAAGGAAACGGCCTGCTCCGGCACGCCCGGATCGGGATGCTCCGTGAAGTAGGCGCTGACCAGCCGGGGAATGTCCTCGATCAGTTCCGGCGGGACAGGGCGTCCTGCATAGGGGCTCGATGACATGATCCGCAGATCCTCGACTGCACCGTCCGGCCCGGCGGCGACCGCTGCCACCATGCCGCGGCCCACCGAGGCCCCGCGGGTCCCGCACCGGGCCCGGGCCGTGGGCGCGGCACGGAATATAACGCCATCCACCCTCCGAACCAGCGCCCGGGGACAGGATCAGCCATGGGGCCATCCCCCGCGGCCGGGACGGGACCCGGGCGGATGCAAGATGCCAACCCCCCGTGTTCCGGACGCGACGGCCGATCCCCTCCCGCTCCCCGCTCGCTAAAGCGTCGCTGCGGCTTCCGCGTGAACGCGGTACTCCGACAGGGACGCTCCGCGGGCCGGGGAGCGCGCCGCTGAGTTCTGGACTCTCCTGCCCTGCATCGTCCCCGGGGGGAAATGGCATACCGCTCCGGCTCGCCGGCGGCACTCCGTCCGCTGTCGCCGCCGGGGGCGGCTTGCGGCGTGCTGTTGGCCGGGCTATGGTGGTTTGCGGGGATCGCCCAAAGCCCCTTGATGTCCATCCTCCCGAAAGGACTGCCGCCATGGCCAGCCACTCGCAGGAACGGCCGAACATCCTCCTCGTCCTCACCGACGACCACGGCCATTGGGCCATGGGGTGCGCCGGCAACGGGGAAGTGCGGACCCCCCATCTGGACCGCCTGGCGGCGACGGGGCTGCGGTTCGAGAATCTCTTCTGTGCTTCCCCGGTGTGCTCGCCGGCCCGGGCCTCCCTGCTGACGGGGCGCATCCCGAGTCAGCATGGGGTACACGACTGGATACGGGCCGGGGATACGCACGATGTGTCGCAGGAGCCGGACGGTCACGGGCGGGTCATCGAGTATCTTCAGCGGCAGCCGGGCTACACGGACGTCCTGGCGGAGGCGGGGTATCTCTGCGGTTTGAGCGGCAAGTGGCATCTGGGCAGCGTGCACCGGCCCCAGCGGGGGTTCACGTACTGGAACGTGCATGCCAAGGGTGGCGGGCCGTACTACCGTGCCCCCATGGTGGAGGGGAACCGGGTGGTGCCTGCCGAGGGGTACGTCACCGAGGTCATCACCGACCATGCGCTGGCCTTTTTGAACGAGCAGGCCCTCACGGACGAGCGTCCCTTCTACCTCGGTGTGCACTACACCGCACCCCACTCCCCCTGGCAGCGGGAACACCACCCCGCCGATCTCTGGGACTCCTACCACGAACACTGCCCCTTCCGCTCCGTGCCCTCGGCGCTCCAGCCCCCCGCCTGGGCGCAACGCATCAGCATCCCCGTCAAGGACGAACAGACGCGAAGGGTCTATCTCAGCGGCTACTTCGCCGCCATCACCGCCATGGACGCGCAACTGGGGCGCCTGCTGGACTGGCTCGAGGAGCACGACCTGCGGAGCAACACCCTGGTGCTGTTCACCAGTGACAACGGCATGAGCATGGGCCACCACGGCGTTTTCGGCAAGGGCAACGCGACCTTCCCGATGAACATGTTCGACACCGCGGTGAAGGTGCCCGGCATCGTCTCACGCCCGGGGTTCGTGCCCCGCGGCTGCATCTGCGATGCCCTCGTCAGCCACTACGACATCAAACCGACCCTCCTCGATTACGTCGGCCTCGAATCCCCCAACCGCGACCTCCTGCCGGGGCGCAGCTTTGCCCAGCTGCTGCGCGGAGCGGCGTTCCGCGACGACGACGAGATCGTCATCCTCGATGAGTACGGCCCCGTGCGCATGATCCGCAACCGGTACTGGAAGTACGTGCACCGATACCCCTATGGCCCCCACGAACTGTATCACCTGCGCAACGACCCCGAGGAACGCACCAACCTGGTGGATTGCGTCGAGTGCGCGGACCATCTCCGGGCCCTGCGGCGGCAGCTCCAGGAGTGGTTCCTGCGCTACGTCGACCCGCGTGTCGACGGCATCGGCGAACCCGTGACCGGACGCGGGCAGATCGATCGGGCCGGGATCGGCGCCCTGGGCCGGCCCAACTTTCTCTGAACACCCGGGAACCCGACCCCATGCAACGGCTGCTGGACGAGTTCAGGTCCTTCCTCGCCCTCGAACGCGCCCTCTCGGTCCATACCGTCCAGGCCTACAGCGCCGACCTCGCCGATTTCGCGGCCTACCTCGCCAGGACCGGCCGCGGCGACCCCACGACGCTCTCCCGGGACGACATCCTGGATTACCTCGATGCCTGCCTCGATGCGGGACTCGAACCCAGCAGCATTGCCCGCCGCCTGGTCTCCATCAAGGTCTTCTTCCGCTACCTGGTCCAGGAAAGAGTCCTCGCCGCCGACATCACGGACGTCATGGACGGCCCCCGGCTGGGACGCATCCTCCCCGATTTCCTCAGCGAGCGGGAAGTGGATGCACTGCTCCGCGCCTTCCCGGGACGGGACCCCCTGATCCGGCGGAACCGAGCCATCCTGGAGACATTCTACGCCACCGGCATGCGTGTCAGCGAGCTGGCTGCCCTGCGCCTCGACGGACTGCATCTGGACGAGGGCTACGTGCGCGTGACCGGCAAGGGCGGCAAGGAGCGTGTCGTGCCCATCGGCCGCCCCGCCTGCCGGGTGCTGCGGGGCTACCTCGAGGGGGTTCGGCCGGGTCTCGACCGTACGGGTCAGGCCGTGGCGGTGTTTCTATCGGTGCGAGGCCATCCGCTGACCCGCGAACGGATCTGGGTCCTGGTTCGGGAAGCGGGGCGGCAGGCCGGCATCCGGCGACCGATCCATCCCCACATGCTGCGTCATTCCTTCGCCAGCCATCTGCTCACGGGCGGGGCCGATCTCCGGGTCATCCAGGAGATGCTCGGACACGCGGACATCGCCACGACCCAGATCTACACCCATGTGGACCGTCACCGCCTCGCCCAGGTCCACCGCCAGTTCCACCCCCGGGCCCAATGACGACGAGGACCCCACGGACAGCCACCCACTACACCCGCCGCGCGAACCGGGAGACGGGCACCGGCCCCGGAATCGCCGACAAGGCAGGAGACAACCACCCATGAAGCCCATCATCCGCCGCATCCTGGCCCTGCTGCTCGCCGCCGCCGGAAACACCTCCCCTCTGCCGGGGGCGACCGTCGCCTACTGGGAATTCGACGCCTACGGGAACGGTTCGACAGCCGCCGCCGTGGGGGGGCCTGCGATGGACCTGCGCAGCGCCGGTGCGGGCGCGGACTTCGCGCGACTCGAAGAGCCGGCGCTGTCGCCTCTCCCCAGCCCCGACGGCACGGTGGGGTTCGTCGGCGATGCGCGCGCCAATGCGGCCTGCCTGCGTTCCCCCGGGAACGCCATCGAGAATCGGTACCTGGAGACGGCGCCGGGCACGAACCTCCTCCGCCTGCACGACCGGGCCTGGACCGTCGAGGGCTGGATACGCTGCCACGGCGACGAACCGGACGGCTTCGGGGACGTGATCCTCACCACCCGTGACGAACCCCTCTGGTGCGGCGTCACCCTCCTGGTCCTGGCGCCCCACCGGGCCGGCGAAGGGCGCCGCCTGCACGCCTACTTCGAGGTCAAGGCCAACGCCGCCGAGGATCCCGCGGCCGTATTCAGCGTCTCCACCGCCGAGGTCCTGCAACCGGGGCGCTGGCATCACATCGCCCTCGTCTGGAACGGCCGCGGGGAACACCCCCCCACGGCGTCCCTGCTCGTCGACGGAACGGGCGCCGCCAGGGCGGAAGCCCCCCGAACGTTCGACGCCGCCGCCGCCGACCGCTACACCCTCGACTGCCTCCGACTGGGCGCCCGCAAGGGCTCCGAGAAGAACAGCTTCGCCGGCGACATGGACGAGTTCCGGATCTCGGACACCGCCCTCCAGCCGATGGATATGCTGCTGTTCCCGGAGCGGACGGGGCCCCTGCCCCGAGTCTGCCAGGTAGCCGCGCCACGCCGCCTGCACCCCCGCACCCCCCGGGCCGGCGATGTGCTGATGCGGACCCTGCGCTGGTATCCCGCGGCGACAGGCGACCGGCTCAGCACGCTGCAGGCCATGGACGCGTTCCACGTCACCGGTCTGGTGTGGTCATACATCCATGACCCCGAGGTCATCGCGCAGGTCCGTGCCAACGGGCGCTTCTTCCAGGGGGCCGTCACCAACAGCCTCTCGACCATGCGCGACCTGCTGGGTCTGCCCGGCAAGGCCGATGACGCGGAGACCCGCGAGTTCATCGCGAGGTACGGGTGCCAGTCCCTCGACGGCAGCCCCAACGAGCAGCCCTGGAAACGCCACTGGCCCAATCCCTTCTCGCGTGCCTCGGGCTGTTGCAGCAACCCCGACTTCGAAGCCCTGTATGTCCAGGCCCTCATGACCTATACCGATGCCGGAGCCGCCATGATCCAGCGGGACGAAGGGGATGGCAACGCCTCCCGGCCCCACTACGGGGGTTGCTTCTGCGACCATTGCATGCGCGGCTTCCGCGACACCCTCGCCCGGACGCTGCCGCAGCAGGAACTCGAGGCCCTCGGCATCGCCGACATCCGCACCTTCGACTACCGCCAACACCTGCGGGAGGCGGACGCTCCCGTGGGGGATGCCTTCGCGCGCTGGGACGGTGGGGAACTCCAGCGCCTGTTCCGCGACTACCAGCACCAGGTCTCCGCCGGCTTCATGCAGCGGACCCGCCGGGCCCTGGACCGGGCCGCGGGGTCGCCCGTGGCGATGTCCTGCAACAACGGCGTGCGGGAGTTCGGCGAGGTCATGCGGCAGTTCGATTGGTTCTTCGGGGAACTGGCCCGCAGCCATGCGACGCCGACCGACCTCCACCGCACCGCGACGCTGGCGGCGGCGCTCGACCGGCTGCAGATCGTCACCATGCCCAAGAAAGGCGGACACAGTACCTACGACACCCCCGGCGGCTGGGAACAACATACCCGGCAGACCATCGCCACCAGCTATGCGGTCGGCGGCATCTGCATGGCGCCCTGGGA
>JAFGRS010000202.1 GCA_016935045.1 Lentisphaeria bacterium
CATACCTTAGGGTATGCGCCCTCCTCGTGCCTTGCGGATGACCATGCGGCGCCTCGCCAAAATGTGAAGTCATTTCCGTGCGGACCCTTAGGGGATCCGGTGCGTCCGGTCTGCCGCGGGGCCGGATTGACCCGCCACACGGAGTTCCCGCTCGCGCCTTGTCGCCGCAGACCTCCCCGGGACCGTCCGTCCGGCGCCGCCGGGGCTACGGAAAGTAGACGGTGCAGGCCGAGTTTCAAGTGCCTCGGGAAGCCCGCCGCGGGTGCGTTTTCCGGCCATGGCTGTGCCCGGGGTGTCCGGAAAACGGTGTGCCGTGGCCGCCCGCCGCGGGTGCGTTTTCCGGCCGTGCGGTCCCACCCGGTCCATCCGTCAGCGTGTCCGGACGGTTGCATGGCCGGGTGGGCCGGCGTTTCCGGCGCCGTCGACGGCGCGGACATGGAGCCATGTCCCGGCGGGAAGGGAGTCCTGCACGAGCAGAGAGGGTTCGGTCGTGTCGATGGTCTCGTCCGGCACGGTGTCGTGCGAGGAGTCGATGGCAATGCTGTACCCCTGGATGCCGGCGGGGTCCGGGGGTACGGACCAGAGAAAGCGGGTGGGTGCTGGCATGGCGGGTCCCACGCTGAGGTTGTCGAGGAAGAACGGTTCCGGGGTCTTGTTGAGCGTGGCCACGTGGTCGATGCGGGTCCCGTCCACGGGTTGGGATGTCTCCGCAAGCATGGTGGCGATGTCCAGCAGGCAGGCATGCCACTGCCCGTCGGCGGCGATGCCGTCGACCCGGCCGAGGAGCGGGTACTTGAGCTGGTCGCTGGTCAGGCGGATCTCCCAGTTGCGGTTGGCGATGCGCAGCAGCAGGTTGACGGACCCTCCGCGGGGGATCCGGCAGTCAAAGCTGAGCAGCGGGAACTGGCTGGCGTCGAAGGGAGTGTGGCAGAGGAAGCTGGAGAATCCCCCCAGGCGCACGCAACCGGCGCCGACCGCGGCGTCGCGTGGCCACCACTCAGCCCAACCCTCGCGGCGCCCCATGCAGGGGCCGCGATCCGCGTCGAAGGACTCGGCCAGGTGGGCCCCCTCGGGGCAGCGGCTGACATACGGACTGCCCGGAGGCGTGCGGTCGCTGCGCAGGTCCATGGTCCACTGCCACTCGACAGGCTGCGGGCGGTTCCCCGCGCGGTCCGCCACGTCCAGGCGGCAGCGGACCACCTCGCCGTCGCGGAAGGCCGGCAGGTGCGGTGCCGGCGGCGCTGCCTGCCATTCGATGCGGGTGCCGGCCGCAGCCACCCGTATCTCCGGATCGCGGAAGGCGTAGTGCCGGCCATTGATCCGGAGCCCCAGGGCCCCGAGGGCGATGCCGCTCCCCTCTTCCTCCAACTCGACCCGCACTGCGTTCGCAGCGATCCTGCTCCCGGGGGACGGCCACAGGGAGACCACCGCGGGAGGCGTGTCGTCGCTCCGGGAGCGGACAAACAACGGCTGGTGCCGCACGGGCCCCCAGTTGCCCGCCTGGTCCACGGCCCGCAGATGCAGGACCTGGAGTCCGGCGGCGAGCTGTCCGACAGGCCACTCGGCGAGGGGACGCACGTCGCCCGCCGGGGGCAACGTATCGAGGGCGCGGTCGACGACAACGGCGAAGCCACGAATGCCGCCGGCATCCTCGGCGGCCCAGCGGATTGGGCTGCCGCCCGGCCAGACCGCGGGAACCGGGCGCATGTCGTCCAGGTGGACCACCGCCGGAGTCGCTCCGTGCATGGCCGAGGCCATCACGGCAACGGCATGCACCACGGGAAGCGTACCCGAGAGGTGCGGACGCAGCCACGTTTCGAGAGGGAGCAGCGCCGTCTGCCACTGGCCATCCGGCCTGTACTCCGGCAGCTTCCCGATTCTGGGACGGTCGGCCGTACCCCCGTTGACCGCAACCACGAACCAGCCGCGGTCCGTCTCGAAGGCCAGGTCCCACACCGACTGGCGTGTGGCTCGGTAGCCCAGGCTCAGCAACGGGTAGGCATGCAGGTCGATGGGCCGCTTGCACACCATGCACGCGTACGGTCCAGGCCCCGCCTGGATGCGCAGGCTGTGCGTACCGGACGAAGCCGTGGTGTCATCCCGCCGCAGTTCCGTCCAGGCCGAACCGGGGAAGGCCTCCCAATCGTCACCGGGGCGCTCGAAGTCCCCATCCCACGCCGCCGGCACGGGATACACCAGTTCCGGCAGGGACGGAGGCACCCGGTCCAATGCCCGCCGAAAGACCCATTCCCAGGTGTGCGGCGTCAGCCAGTTCCCGGCCCGGTCCGCAACGCGCAACGAACAACGGACCCGCTCCCCGTCGTCAAACTCGAATCCCGTCAGATCGGCCAGGATCTCGGGGGCAGCGGCGGTGCCGGTGAGATCGATGCGCGCGGCGGGGACCCCCTTCCCATCCACCGTCAGGGAAACGGACCTCCGATCCAGGCCGGCCCCGCCGGGTTCGTCGAGGCGCACGCGAAGGACCTCGGGGGCGCCTTCGGCACCGTCCGCGGGAGCCACCTCGATGACCGCGGGAGCCAGACCGTCGACGCGGAAACGCCGGCGGATCACGCGCCGGACGCCCCCCCGTGCATCCACCGACGCCAGATGAAAGGTCCACCATCCCGAGCCCAGCCCGTCCACCCGCGCCTGGCCGGTACCCTTTGCCCACCTGCCGTCCGGCACGCCATCCAGAGCGCGATCGATCCGCCACAGGGACCATTCGTCCAGCGCTGTCCCTTCCCCGGCATGCCACGTGAAGCGAACCGGCGCCGGCGCCGGAGCGCCAACATGGACGTTGTCCAGAGAGTAGCCGCAGCCCGCCGGATTGCCGCCGAAGCCGCACTGCAGGTAACCGGCGTTGGACCAGTTGCCGAAGTGGATATCCGTGAGGGGATAGGCGGGGGCGTCGGGGTAGAGCGGCTCGATGGCGTCGAGGAGATGGCACTCGGCCGTCTGCCAGGTGTCGTCGCGCCGCAGCGCGAGGTCGGCCACGGCGATGGGGGAGGGTTGCTCGAGCTGCAGCCCGCTGGTCGATGTGCCTCTGCCGGAAATGTCCCTGAATTCCGTGACCTGGTGGCACTCGGGGGTGACGGGTCCGGAGAGGCCG
>JAFGRS010000021.1 GCA_016935045.1 Lentisphaeria bacterium
GGAACCCCCGGGTAGCGGGAGCGCATTGCTGCGCCCCCGCCCCCTCAGAACCGGACGAGCCCGCTTTCCAGGCATCCGGCTCAAGCAAGCCCCACGGGCGGTTGCGGGTTCTGCTGAGGCTGGTGTTCATCGCTGGGCTCCTGCCTCGTCGGCCCCGGTTGGGTGGCGACGGTGACAGTACGCATGGACGAGCCGGTAGGAGGATCGTTCGTCGTTGCTGTCTGCCCGCTGGACGATGTGCTGCTTGCGCAGCGCCCGACGGGTGGCCATGAGCCACTGCTCCCACTCGCGCGGGGATCTGGGCTCGTGTTCGGCATGCAGCAGGTAGTCCCCGCACAGCCGGCAGCGGCCATCCTGGGCTCGCAAGAGCTTCAGGGTGTGCTGGTCCAGTGGCGGGGGCTGCTTGCGCCGCCGTTCGGCCCAGTAGTGGGCCAGGGCCGGATCGTCGGGTGAGGCTCGCCCGTGGACCGGCACGTGACGAACGATCTTGGTCCAGGCGAACTTGGTGAGGTAGGCGCCCGTGTCCCGGTCGCCGAACACCCACCGGTCCTGCCTGGCCTTGTTGAACGCGCCGAAGTAGCGGGCCGCAGCCCAACTCCTCGACTTGTTCGGATGCGTGTGCCGCGCCCACCGATAGGTGAGCTGCCACACGTAATGGTCCAGCCTGGTGAACACCTTGCTGGACACCACGCTCCGGTAGTAGGCCGACCAGCCCCGGATGACGGGGTTGAGGTGGAAGACCACCGCCGCCGCGTTTGCCCCACGAAGCGAGCGCACCTCGGCGGCGAGCCGTTCCCGAAGCCGCATCACCGACTCGTTGCTGGGTTTGATGAGCAGCTTGCCGCTGCCCTGCCGGTCGACGTAGCGGCGGATGCTGAAGCCCAGGAACGAGAACCCGTCCTCGACGTGGACGATGTTGGTCTTGTCCTCGTTGAAGCGGAGCCCTCTGGGTTCCAGCCATGCCGCCAGCCGAGCTTTGACCTGTTCGGCCTGCTGTCGGCTGTCGCACATCGCCACGTAGTCGTCGGCGTATCGCACCAGCACCGGCGATCCACTCACCGTTTCGGCGTCACTGCGGGCGCTGTTGCGGTAGCGGACCCCTGCGGCCTGTTCCATCCCATGCAAGGCGACGTTCAGTAGCAGGGGGCTGATCACGCCGCCTTGGGGGGTTCCCTCCTCGGTCGGCGTGAACCGGCCCTTCTCGATCACGCCCGCCTGCAGCCACTCGCGCACCATTCCCCTCGCGGGAAACGACCCAAGCTGGCTGAGGAGCTGCTCGTGGTCGATCGAGTCGAATGCCCCGGCCAGATCCGCGTCCAAGATCCATCGACGCTTGCTGCGATCGCCGCATAGCGTCTTGAAGATGACCTCGATCGCGTCATGGCAGCCCCGACCCGGCCGAAACCCGTAGGATCGCGGCTCGAACCGGGCCTC
The DNA here is from genome assembly GCA_016935045.1 of Lentisphaeria bacterium. Classification (GTDB taxonomy): domain Bacteria; phylum Verrucomicrobiota; class Lentisphaeria; order Oligosphaerales; family JAFGRS01; genus JAFGRS01. The sequence goes on from JAFGRS010000021.1 coordinate 1,435, forward strand.
CCACTCGGGCTCCAGTGCGTGCTTCACGCGCGCCTGCTGTGCGCGATCGGCGATCACCGGGATCCCGAGCGGGCGCTGCTTGCCGCCGGCCTTGGGGATGTGAACCCGCTTGACGGGACGGGCTCCCCGGAGGGGACCGTGGCGATGCAGGCGCCTTGCCAGCGCCGCCCGATCCCAGGCCGTCAGTGCGACCTGCCCGTCGATACCCGCCGTCTTGCGGCCAGCGTTGCGCTGCGTGACCTGCCGCACGCTCACCAGCGTGTTGCTGTGGCTTCGCAGCATCAGCTTCTGCAGGTTGCGGACCCGTTTCAGGTCCCCCTCCCGCGTCGCCTTGAAGATCCTCTGCCGTAGCCGCCGTACGTTGTCCTCGTGGGTGTCCCAGCCGATGGCATCCCAGTCGAGGACCCCGTCCTCCGGTCCGTTCACTCCGAAGGCCGCCAATGGCTTCGCTTCCGCGAATCCCGCTGCCGTCATCGCGCCTAACTTGCCCTTCGGTTCCGGTGCCCTGGCATCAGAGCGTCAAAGGCTCACCTGGTCCACGTCAGCTCCCTTTCGGGCCAGGCACGATGCCTGTATCCGGTCAGTTGGGCGCGACGACCGCTGGAGGGAGCGGTCTGCTGCCTCGCGTTCCTGCTGCCTTTCGGCCACCGGCATTGGCTTGTTGGACCATCGTGCGCCCGCCGGGGAGTTGGGCCTTCCTTGCGGTCGGCTTACCGGACCTGCGTCCGGACCCCGACGGGGTTGTCACGTTCCACACGGTCGAGATGCGACCGGGGTGGGTGCCCTCTGTACCCCGGGGCGGCGGTGTCCTCGCGGCTGGCTCCTAGTCACCAGCCGCCGCCTGCCGCTTCCCAGCGGCCAGCCCTGCCCCCGGCGCCGCGTCCCATCTCCGGGAGGTTCGATGACGAGGCATCAACGAGGGTTCGCTTGCGCTCACCCGTCCGGTCTTCCCCTTGCCTGTAGCCCCCGGATGGAGCGGGCGCCCTTGGGCTTCTTCCCTGATGCTTCGAACCTCGCCGTCGCCGGCGACGCACGTCAGGGCGGGGACGGATCTGTGGACACCCATCCGGGGCTACGCTGTCATCACGCTCGACCCTCCATTCAGCGAACCCGCTCGAACCATGCGACCTCGTGTCGCAACCAGGAAGTCGAACCC
>JAFGRS010000022.1 GCA_016935045.1 Lentisphaeria bacterium
AGATGCGGCTCCGCGGAGCGTCGCCCTCCAGGGGATGGGGATGCGGCTCCGCGGAGCGTCGCCCTCCAGGGGATGGGGATGCGGCTCAGCGGGAGCTTCGCCTTCGAGGGCTGACCGGGGACGTGCTTCCCGTCCCCGGGTCGGGGCCGACGGTTCCCGCGGCGTTGAAGATGCCGATGTAGCGATTGGCGGCATTCTGGGCGTCGAAGGCCCCCTGCAGGGATTGGGCCCCGGCGCCGTAGAAGAAGCCCCGCATGGACGAAGACTCGACCGCGGCCTCCCCGGCGATCTGCTCGACGGTCCCGTGGATGCCGGTGTTGCTGACCGTACCGCTGAGGGCCATGGCAGGTCCCCCCGAAGTGCTGAAGTCGAGTCCGCCCGAGAAGGCGTAGTTCCGGAAATCCAGGACGAAGCTCGACGTGCCGTCGAAGATATCGACGCCGTTCCGCAGGCAGTGCGCATCGCCCTGGTAGGCGCCCTGGAAGTCTCGTCCCAGGAGCACGTCCTGCACCCAATCCGCGGCGGTGCGTGCGAAGGCGGTGGCCTGCCAGAGTCCGACGACGTGGTGCGTCCGGTCAGGGGCGTTGGGGTCGGCGATATCCATGGCCCACCATCCCCAGTTGCTGGTATCCGGGGCCTCGTCGGGGGGCTGGATGGTGCCATCGGTTACGTTGATGGCAGCATTTCCGACGATGGCGCCGTTGTTGAAGGAGAAGGGGATCGGGGGCGTGTTCGAGGGGCCGTTGGGGAAGGTATCGGAGCTGGCGCCCGTGCCGGTGGCGTGGAGGATCATGGCGCCGGACTCGACTCCGGTCAGGCGGCTGCCGCCGATGCTTGCCGCGGCGGAGAACTCCTCCGGGCTCAGGGTACGCAGGGCCCAGCCATTGGCCAGGTCCAGCCCCACGGCATTGCCGTTGGCCATGGGGAAGCGGCCGTCGGGCAACTGCGCCAGCAGGGCTGCCTGCGCTTCCGCGTCGTCGGGATAGGCGGGGATCAGGGTCCGGGGATCGACGGGCGGGACCTCGGGTTCCTCCGCCTCCGGTTCGGGCATCTCTTCCCCCTCGGGTGCCGGAGTCACGGTTGGGGGGGCGGTTGGGAGGGAGCTGCCGCCGACCATGGTTTCCCCGAGGAGCAGCACGGAGAGTTCGTCCATGGGTTTGATTCTGCCCGGGGCTTCGCCGCGGGGGATATCGAGGCCGGTCCCCGGGATGTAGACGATGCGGTAGCCGTCGTCGTTGCTGACCGTGATGCCGGCGCCGGTCGTGCCGATCAGGACGATGCGGGTGAGGTCGGGTGTGACCAGGGCCGCGAAGGAGGACCCGCGGATGCCGATGGTGGCGGTGGGGGTGTCGGCCCGGAAGTTCTCGGGCGCGATTTTCATGATGGCGCCGCCCACGATGCGGAAGGCCCCCTCGGCGATTTGCAGGTGCAGCGCTCCCTGTCCTTCGCTGCGCTGGAAGATGCACTCGGTGATCTCGATCTTGGTATTGCGTCCGAGGCTGAGGATGGTCTCGTCCGCAAAGGAGATCTGGACCCGGCCGCGGGCCCCGGTCTCCACCGTGTCGCCGCGGTGTACGGGGTCCTTGAGAGCCAGGTTCTGGCGCCCTCCGGCCCGGAGGCAGCTCACCTCCCCGCGCACCGCCACGACCGTGCCCGCGATGGCTTCCTCGGCGCCGCCGGCGCGGCGGCAGACCAGGACCGTGCCCCACAGAACCAGGCCGGCCATGGCCAGGCGCGTATGCCCAAGCATGTCACGTTCTCCTCTGTCCTCGCTCCCCGCGCAGCCCTTCAGAACCCATACGTTACGCTCAGGGAAGTGACGTTCCGATCGTAGTCGTAGAGGTCGTTGCTCGACCGGGACATTTCGAGCTTGTGCCGGAGTTCGACGGCCAGATGCCGTCCGATGGCGCGTCGCAGGCCGACGGAGACCTGATGCACCCCGTCGCGGCGGCGGGAGTCGGCGAGGGGTTCCGGCCGTTGGAAGAGCCAGTTTTCGTAGAGGTATGCGCCGGTCATGGTGAGGCGCCAGGGGAGGGCGAGTTGGTAGGTCAGCCCGGCGAACATCCGGTCGTAGGTTTCGTATCCCTCTTCGGCGTTGTGGCCTTCGCAGCCGAGGTCGGCCGCGAGTGTATGGCGTCCCCATCCCAGGGCGGGGCGCAGGGCCAGGGTGATGCTGAAGCCATCGGCCTGTGGGTCCTGCCAGTACCGCCGTTCCTCGCCGCTGCATTCGAGTCGAAGGGAGGCATGGTCGGTCAGATCGGCGGCCAGCCAGGCGCGCCCACCCCAGGTCCCGAGGTAGCGGTCGTGGTCTTTCTCCATGTGGGCCCCATGGGCCGCGACCCCCGCCGACCATGTTCCCCAGCGCCAACTCGGGCCCGTGTCCAGGCGCACATAGGTCACATCCAGGTCCCCTTCGGTGTCGTAGAAGGCATGGTAGCCCAGAAGGCCGGACGTCCAGCCCCAGTTGCCGCCGCGGGGGGCCCAGCGGTGTTCCAGAGTGGCGGCCTGGGTCCAGAACCAGTCCCTGGCTACGGGGACATCCAGCCCCGGCAGTCCCGGGATGGTCACGGTGCCGTCCGGGCTGACCCTGGCATTGTCGTCCCGGACCGCGGCAACGGTCAGCGCAGCACGGAAATCGTGCTCGCGGCGCGCGGCCCGGATGCGGTCGAGGTAAGCCTCGATCCGCCGGCGGACGGTCTCGGGCGTATCCGGCTTCCCGGCCACCATGAGGAAGTGTTCTTCGGCCACGGCATGGAGACCCAGGTGGAAGTAGGCGCGCGCCAGTTCGAGGCGGGCACGGTCCCATTCCGGGCGCATGGCCACCGCCCGATCGAAGGCTGCGGCCGCGGTCTCGAAGTCTCCCACCGCGAAGGCCGCCTGGCCGAGCAGGACGTTGACGTCCGGGTTCCCGGGGTCATCCCGGAATGCCTGGCGGAGTTCCTCGACGGCCACTGGGGCGTTGCCGGCTTCGAGTGCGGCCCGGCCCCGTGCGCAGGCCGTCCCGATCTCCTGGCTGCGCAGCGCGACGGCCGCGCCGAGGAGCAGTGCCACGAGCACGGTCTTTGTCGCTGGTTTTCGCATAGCGGGTCCCTTGCACACGTATGTACCCATGCTCTCGGCAGCGTCTGTATTCCCGGATCTGTGCCCGCGCGGCCTCGCGGGCATGGCCCCGTTCCTCGTCCGCTCGTGCGCGCGCTCTGGAGCGCCCGCGGCCTCGCGGGCATTGTTCCTTTCGAAAACAGGCAGTTTCGAGACGATCCCAGTGCGCGCCGGCCCGCACGTTCCTTGTCAGAAGACAGGGATCGGCTCAGCCGGAGTCCTTCGACGGGGCTCAGGGCCTTGAGCAGGGGTGCGTGGACGCACCCCGCGTCGAAACGGCTTCGCCCTCCATCATACAGATCTCCAGAAGCTCACGACTCTGGAGGGCGACCCTCGAGGTGAGCCGTCTTTGTAATCGCCGCGATCCTGGCCGCGCACTGGTGGGAGTTCGTCGAACACTACCAGCGATGGATTCGGCCGGTAGCATTCGAGGATGTTCGCAAGGTGCTCGCGTGCCGGACTGCCGCACTGGGTTGTCACGTGTACATCTGTCCGGAATGCGGACACGTGGAGGTGAAGCCTCGCTCCTGCAAGAGCCGGTTCTGCCCCACGTGCGGGAAACATGCCGCGGATGTATGGGCGGACCAGGTTCCGAGTCGTCTTCTGGATGTTCCCCATCACCATCTGGTTCTGTCGATTCCATGGCAGCGTTGGCGGTTCCGTAGCCGTTCCACCAACCAAGCACGG
>JAFGRS010000203.1 GCA_016935045.1 Lentisphaeria bacterium
CGAAATACACGAACAGGTTCGTTCCGAACCGATTGCAACACCAATCCCGGCGCTGCACCGGTGTGTCGGGCGCTTCCGGGCGCCGCTGGGAGTGAGCCGTGCGACGCGCTTGTCGGCAGATGGTTTCCTGCGTGTTCCTTGGCGTGTTTCGCGGTTCGTGAATAGAAAAGGCCAGCGAAGCTTCGCCTCAAACCGCCCAGGACGCGCCGAGATGTACGTAGGGTTACTTTACCAGGCAAGGCCCCGTGACCTGCGTCGCTTCGCTGATATGCGGCGGGCACCCGGAGCACCTCGCCGCTTCGGGACTACGGCACCAGGTGGGATGCCTGGAGACGAGGCACGTAGAACCGGCTTCAGCCGCCCCACCGGCGCGAACGCCGGAGCGATTGGGGAGAGACTTGGCGCGAAGTCTCACACAAGCCGGCATCCCAGGCTCAATCTGAGACCGCCTGAAGGCGGCACTACGAACCTGGGACTGGCGTATGGCACGGCTCCAGAACGCCCACTTCGAGGCTGCCTGATGTACCATCCCGACATAACCCGTGAACTTGCCTCAACTGTGTAGTAGCGGCGCCTATGAAGCGCCGCCAAGCCTCAGGCGTCGTGATCCGGCGGAAAAAGGAATGAAGCCAACGCCCACGCAGGGGAATGGAGCCGGCGGTCTGCCTGTGCGGTATACCTGCCTGCGTCGCGGACGCGACAGGCAGGCGGCTGACTGCACCGACCCGTCCGGGGTCATCCCGTTTTCCAGCGGACGAGATGCCGGGTGAGGACCTCTGAGCCTGGACACCGACGGCAGAACCGTGCCCCGCGGTCCCCGGGGGACGAGAGGAGACAGACCAGCATGGAAACGCAGACCGCAGGCCCCACATCGTGTCCCGAGCCCCCGGGACTGGACCGCAGGCAGTTCACCACCGGCGCGGCGGCGGGATTGCTGTCCATGGTGGTGGCCCCGGCCGCCCTTGCCCAGGCGCCGGCGCCTGCCCGGGGGGAGCGGTTGCGTCTGGGGATGATCGGTTGCGGCGGGCGGGGTTCCTGGATTGGGGGGCTCTTTCACGCCCACGGAGGCTACAGGCTCGTGGCCGCGGCCGATTACTTTCCGGACCGTGCGAACGCCTTCGGCGACAAGCATGGGGTCCCCCCCGAGCGGCGTTTCAGCGGTCTCTCGTGCCATCGGGAACTGCTGGAGTGCGACCTGGATGCCGTCGCCATCATTTCGCCGCCCTGGTTCCACCCCGAGCAGGTGGAAGCGGCCGTTGCGGCGGGACGGCATGTCTACCTTGCCAAGCCCGTGGCGGTGGATGCTCCGGGGTGCCGGCGCATCGCCGCGGCGGCGGAGCGGGCCCGGGCCGCGGGACCCGTGCTGCTGGTGGATTTCCAGACCCGGGCGCAGGCCCTCTATCAGGAAGCCCTGCGCCGGGTTCATGCGGGGGAGATCGGCGAGATAACCTTCGGCGAGGCGAAGTACCACACGGGGGCCCTGGGCATCCAGGCCCAGCCCGGCACCCCGGGCGCCCGCCTGCGGAACTGGGTGTTCGACAAGGCCCTCTCGGGGGACATCATCACCGAGCAGAACATCCACAGCCTCGACGTCATGAACTGGATCATGGGCAAGCCCCCCCTGACCGCCTACGGGGGCGGCGGGCGCAAGGTGCGGACCCAGGGGGGTGACTGCTGGGACCATTTTGCCCTTGTCTTCCGCTACGACAACGGGGTCACCTTCACCTTCAGCTCCAAGCAGTACAAGGACGGCGGCCACGACGACGGCATCGTCTGCAACGCCTTCGGCAGCCGCGGCCGCCTGGTGACGACCTACGGGGGCCGTGTCATGATCGTGGGCGAGAACTCGTTCCCCGGGGGCGCCACGGGACGCATCTACCAGGAGGGCGCCGAGAACAACATCGCCGCATTCCACCGCTGCGTCACGGAGGGGCACTGCGACAACGCCACCGTGGCCCCAAGCGTGCAGAGCAACCTGATCACGATCCTGGGCCGTACGGCGGCCTACGAGCAACGCGTGGTATCGTGGGACGAGATCGCCACGTCCACCGCGGCCCTGGACGCCCGCCTGGACCAGCTCTGAGACCCGCACACCACCCGCGGTGGTCCCGCGAGCCGAGCGGGACGTGGCGTTGAGTAGGTCCCGCGAACCGAGCGGACGTGGTGTCACTCGGCCCTGCCTGCAGGCAGGTCGTGGCACCTGCCTGGTATCACCCTCATGTTCCGGTTGCGCCGGTGTTCTAACAAACGCGTTTTTCGCGCGTTGTTGTCATTAGGAATGGCGTGGGTTGTACAACGCAGTGGGGCACGTGCTCCAGCGGGAGATGAGTCCATGATTACGGGTGTGTGTCGTCCCTGGCCGGCGGTTTTTGTCCTGGGATGGTTGTCGCTGTCGGCGGCGGGGCAGGAGTTGCCGGCCCCGGCGGCAGCGCCCCGCGCAGAGGCGGTCAAGGCACCCCCGGCCGTGGCCGCCCCCGCGGCCGGCGCCGAGGAAGTCCGCTTCCGGGAACAGACCATCTACATCCCCTACGAGGACCTGCGCAAGACCTTCGAGAAGGAGGGACGCGGCGTCTTCCTGCCCTACGAGCAGTTCCGCAGGCTCTGGGAAGCAGCGCGCCAGGCCGAGCTGCGTCCTCCCGAGCACACCCCGCCGGTGGATCATCTGGTGACGGAGATCAGCGGCGAAGCCACGGTGACGGCGGACGTGATGACATTCCGCGCCCGCATCCGCATCGAGCTGCTGAGGGAGGGCTGGCACCAGGTCCCCATCCGCCTGGGAGACGTGGCCCTGACACGCGCCCTGATCGGGGACGAGCCGGCGCGCCTGACGCCTGTGCCGGGGGGCCACGCTCTCGTCATCGAACAGCGCGGCAAGGCCCCGCGTGCCGTCGACCTCGAAGTCGAGTTCGCCCGGGCCTACACCAAATCTCCCGGCAGGAACAGCGTGAGTTTCGAGGCCCCGGCGGCCCCCGTCAGCCGTTGGGACATCCGCATCCCGGAACCCGGGGTGAAGGTGGATGTCCATCCGCTCCTCGCCGCCACCGAGGCGCCGGCCGAACAGAATGCGGCGGAGACCCGCATCCTGGCCTTCGTGGGGGCCGCCCCGACGGTCCGCATCGAGTGGACTCCCAGGGCCGAGGGAGCCCGGGGCATGGCTGCCCTGGCCACGGTCCAGGCCGAGACACGGGTCTCCATCGAGGAAGGTGTCAGCCGCGCGCGCGTCCACCTGCACTACGCCGTCAGTCGCGCCGAACTTACTCGGCTGCAAGTGGATGTACCCGAGGACCAGCGCATTGTGAACGTCTTCGACCCCAACGTCCGGGAATGGGCCGTGGAAGCGGTCGGGCAGGTGCAGCGGATCACGGCCCAGTTGTTCGAGCCGGCCCGGGAGACTCAGGAACTGGTCCTGGAGATGGAGCGTTTCGAGCGCCAGGCCGACGTTTCGGCGCCGGTGGTTCAGGCGGTCGGTGTCAGCCGGCAGCAGGGCAGCGTGGCGGTGGGTGTGGCGGCCGGCCTGCGCGCCGAGATCGTCACCCGGGAAGGGCTGCTCCAGGTCGACCCCGCCGAACTGCCCCGCCACCTCACCGCCCCGGGTTGCGACTTCGCCCTGCGCTACGCGGCCCTGCCCTTCTCGCTGGTCCTGCGGATCGAGAAGATCCTGCCGCGGGTCCTTGCCGACACCCTCGTGGAAGTCCATGTGCGCCCGGAACAGGTGGTCGTGGACCTCCTCACCCTCTTCGATGTCGAGAGGGCCGGCGTCTTCCAGTTCCTCTTCGACGTGCCCGCCGCCTGGGAGATCCGGCAGGTCCAGGGCCTCGAAGCGCCCGGCGCGGCCGCCGCCGAGATCGAGGGCTACCACCGCCTCGAAAACCGCCCGGAACGCGTGGCCGTGAACCTGTCACGCCAGGCACGGGGACGGGTCGCCCTGGCCATGAAACTCCATCGCCGCCTCGACGAAGCCGACCTCCTCGCCCCCACCGGCAACGCGGCGACCATCCCGCTGCCCCTGCCTCGGGCGGCCCGGGACAGCCTCTTCCGCGAGAGCGGACGTCTCCTCGTGTACGGTCCGGAGAGCCTGCGGTTCCAGCCGCGAGTGACGACGGGTCTGCGCCCGATCCCCGCGGCCGAGGCCCTCGAGGGCATGCGTTCGACGCAGGCCGCCGGCATCGAGCGGGTGGTCATGGCCTTCGCCTTCGGCAGCGAGGACGTGGCTCTGACGCTCGAAGCCGAGCGACGCAAGCCCTTCATCACGGTGCGCCAGCTCCTCACGGTACGCATCGAGTCGGGCGTAGCGCGGTTTCAGGCGCGGTTTCTGGCCGACATTCTGTACAGCGGCGTGAAGTCTCTGCGCGTGGATGTTCCGGAGGCCATCGCGGGTCAGGTCCGGGTCACGGCGCAGGGGGTGCAGCACAGTGTCATGGAGGTGCCCGAAGGGAGCGAGCCGGTGGCGGCGGGGTATGTCGCCTGGCGTCTGGTGGGCAGCAGCGAGTTTCTGGGCACGGTGACCATCCCGATGGCATGGGATCAGAAGATCGACAAACTGGACGTTGGCGCGGGAGCGGACATCCCGGTGCCGCGGCTGATCCCGCGGGATGCGGACCGGTCCTGGGGGCAGGTTGTCCTGGCCAAGGCCGAGTCGATCGACATCACCCCGGTCGAACCCCGCTCCGGACTGCGGCCCATCGATCCCCAGCACGATCTCATGCCCGGGGCCGCGGTCGCGGATGCGGCGCGCGCCTTCGAGTTCCACGACGACTGGGGCCTCACCATCCGCGCCACCCGCTACGAGACCAAGGACGTCAAGGCCACCAGCATCGAACGGGGTCTGGTCACGGCGGTGGTGACCCGCGGCGATCTCACCAGCATGCAGGCGGTCTACCGCATGCGCAGCGCCCGCCAGCGCCTGACCGTGCATCTGCCGGGCGAGGTCGCCTTCGACACCCAGCCCCTGCACATCAATGGCCGGCCCGTACCCCTCGAACAGGGCGCTGCCGGCGAGTTCTTCATCCCCCTCACGGGGCAGACCCCCGGACAACCCTTCGTGGTCGAACTGCGCTATACGGTGCGCGGCGGAGGACGCACGCTCGAATGCCCCGCATTCCCCGAGGAACCCGCGACCCAGCAGGTCTACCTGTCCGCCTATCTGCCCCGGGAGCTGGCCTTTCTCGGCTACCGCGGGCCCTGGAACGGGGAGTTCGTCTGGGTCCTGCGCGGGTTCACCTCCTGGCCCCGGGCGAGTCAGGACCAGGGGCGGCTCCACAGGTGGGTGGCCGAAGGGATCCTGGATGACCCCAACAGCCTCTCCAGCTTCGCCACGGACGGCCGGCACATTCTCTTCTCGACCCTGCGGCCGCCGGCGGGTCCGGACGGCGCCCTGCGGATCGTGGCGGTCCGCGACCTGGCCCTGCAGGCGGCAGTCATCGCGCTGGGTATGCTGATCGGCCTCTGGCTGCTGCCGGCGCGCCTGCCCCGCCGGGCCCTGGCGGTCGGCATCCTGGGGGCCGGGATGCTGCTGCTGGCGGTGTTCCTGCCCAGTCTGGCCCACGCCATGGTGACGAACGCGGCGGTGGCCGGGGCCCTCCTCGTATTCATCCTGTGGACGCTCTGGTACGTGGTGGTCACACGCCCGCGGGATCCCCTGGTGCTGTTACGCCGGCGCGACCGCGAAGCCGCCCGGCACCGACTGGCCGAGCCGGCCCCGACGAAGCCGCCGCCGGGGGCCCCGGCCGCGGAGGCCGCGACCTCCGCGGAACCCCCGCCGCTTCCCGACACCGACGAGCCGGCCGCGGCCGGGCACAAGCAACCCTGAGGGAGGATGCGACCATGCCTGCCATGCCCTGCACACCTCCATCCCCCGGCCCCCGAAGCCGCGCCGCAACCTGCTTCGGGCTGTTTCTCGGCCTGGTCCTGGCCCTCCCGGCTCCGGTCCCCGCGGCGCCGACGGGTCTGGCCGCGCAGCCCGAGACGGTGCGCGAGCTGCACGTCCCCTTCGATGCCATACCGGTGCTGTTCGAGGAGCAATCCGACCGCGTGTTGCTGCCCCGGGCGCAGTTCGACGAGTTGCGTGCCAAGGCCCGGCGCGAAGCCGAACGCCATCCTCCCCTGCCCGTCCTGCTTCTGGGGGCGTCGTACCGCGTGGTGGTCAACGAGGATCGGGCGGCAGTCAGCGGCGAGATCCACATCGCGGTCCTCGGCGCGGGATTGCAGAGCCTCGACCTGCCCTTCACGGGGCTCGGTCTGCGCCAGGCCGCCCTGGATGGAGAGGGAGCACCCCTGGGACGCGCGGAGAACGGCGCCCTGACCCTGTTCCTGAGCGGTGTCGGGAACCATCTGCTGACCCTCGAAGCCGTGGCCCCCCTGCAGACGACGGCGGCCCGCCAGATCCTGGACGTGGCCATGCCCACACCCCCCGGCACCCGGCTGACACTCACCGTCCCCGGCGATGTGGAACTCAAGAGCGGCGCCGCCGTGGCCAAACGCGTCTGGGACGACGCGGCCGCCGAAACCCGCTTCGAACTGGTGCCCGAATCCCCTCACCTCGCCCTCGTCATGACCCTCAACAGCCGCCTGAAACGCCGCGACCGCGTCGTCGTGGCCCGAAGCGTGGTTCTGGACGAGATCACCGAGGCCTACGAGCGCCTGCACGCGACCCTCTCCTTCGACATCCTGCACCGGGCGGTCGACGATCTCCACATGCGCCTGCCGGAAGGCTTCGAGGTCATCGGCGTCCACAGTCCTCTGCTGGCACGCTGGGCCGTGCAGACGGGGCCCGAGGGACCGCGTCTGGACGTGTTCCTGCGGGAGGAGACGACGGGGACGGTCACCCTGGGTGTCCTGGCCCAGCGGGGGGCCCCGGATCTTTCGTCCTGGCGCATGCCGCGGCTGGACTGCCTGGACGTGGACGGCCGGGTGGCCGTGCTGGGGGTGTTGCTGGAGAAACGGCTGCGGATCGAAGGGGTGCAGTCCGAAGGGGTGCTTCCCATCGACACCACGGTCCTGGTCCGGGCCCTGCCGGCGACGATCCGGGACGGGAGTGGCGGGGGCCCGGAGTTGCGTCCGGCCCTGGCCTACTATGCCCCCTCCCCCGAGTTCCTTCTCGAGGGGCGTTTCAGCAAGCCGCCCCCCCGGCTGCGGGTGACCACGAACCTGCTCCTGACGGTACGCCGGAAGGGCCTTGCCCTGCGGGGTGGCTTTGCGCTGCTGGGGCAGTATGAACGGCGTTTCGGGGTCTCGGTTGCCGTGCCGGCCGGGTGGGACGTGACGGCTGTCCACGACTCCTCCGGCCAGGCACTGGAGTTCGAGCGCTACGGCGAAGCGGACGCTGCCGGGAGGATCCTGGTCCGCTTTCCCCACGGCATGGCGGCGGATGCGGCGCAGGACCTGGTGGTGGAAGCGTCCCATGTTCCCGCAGGCTGGCTGGACACCTGGTCCGAGAAGCGGATCGAGTTCCCCTGCTTCGCCATCCTCGATGCCGGCGAGGACACCGGGGCGGTGGCGGTCAACACCGAGGACGATCTGCGGGCACGGCCGGACGCCCTCGAAGGCCTGACCCCCCTCCACGACAACGAGAAGAACAAGGTCGGCCTGGGGGGAGTCCAGACCATGCTGGCCTACCGCTACGAGCATCCGCCCTATGCCTGCGGGCTCGTCCTGGACCACGTTCCGGCGAGGACGACGGCCGAGACCTTCTCCTTCTTCCGTTTCGGGCAGGGGGCGGTGGTCTGCCATGCGGAGATCGCCTACGACGTGGTGGACGCACGCGTTTCCCGCCTGGCGTTCGCGTTGCCGCCGGCCACGCCGGTGGCCCTTTCCATCCGCGGGTTGGGGGAGACGACCGTCAAGGAATCCACCTACGTCGACGGGCCCGAGGCGCGGCGCTGGCAGGTCGAGTTGGCCCAGCCCTCGAGCGGAACCCTCACCCTGGCGGTGGACTACGAGATGCCTCTCGGCGAAGGGATTGAGGAAGCCGTCGAGCTGCCCCTGCCCACGGCGGCCGATGTCCTCTACCAGTCCGGCTTTCTGGCGGTCGAGGGCAACGCGGAACTGGATGTTCAGGTGCGCAGCCATCCCCGCAGGGTGGACATCGGCGAACTGGCGGACGCGGAGTACCAGCCCGGCCCCCGGCTCCTGGGAGCGTACGGCTTTCTCGGGGAGCCGCCGACCGTGACCGTGGCGGTGCTGCGGCCGGCCAGTTGTGCGCTGCCCCCGGCCATCATCCAGGATGTCCACATCGCCACCGTACTCTCGGCCCACGGCGTGGCCCAGTCGCAGGCACGCTTCGCCCTGCGCACCAAGGCGCTCTACCTCGAAATCCACCTGCCCCCGGGGGCCCAACTCTGGTCCGTAACCGTCGACGGCACCCCGGCCAGCCCGCAGCAGGAGGGCGAACGCATCCTGCTCGACCTCCCCGCCGGCGAACACGGCGGCACCCGGGAACTCCTCGTGCTCTACGAAATGCCCGTGCCGGCGCCGGGCCTGCTCGACCGCGTTCCCCTGCGCATTCCCCGCCTGGTGTTTCACGGCAGCCGCGAGGCCGCCGGGGCGGACCTGACGGTCCCCGCGATGGATGTGCGGTGGACCGTCTATCCACCCGCGGGATACCGCATTCTCGGCAGCTCCGGCAGCGCCGTCGAGCAGTCCCCGGAGCATCCGGGCCTGGCGGCCGTGTCCCTGCTTCGGGCCCTGTACCGTGCCGCGGGCGGCATCGAGCCGCGCCACGGTCTTCTCGGGGGCTGCGTGCTGGCCCTGGGGTCGGCCAAGGCGAAGGCCCGAGCCGCTTCTGCCTACCATGACCGGGAAGTCCTGGCCCTCGAGCAAACCCTCGACGGGTTCAGCGCGGAAGCGGCCGCTCCCGCTCCCACAGCCGCGCCGGCCCTGAACAGAGAAAGCGAGGAAAGGGAAAGGGACGAGGCCCACGGCAGGCAACCCGCCGCAGGCGGACCGCCGCCGGGCCCCGGGGAAACCCCGGCGAAGCAGGAACCGGCCGACGCGCCGGATCGCGTTCCCTGGGCCCTGGAGGGGGCCCGCAGCCTCGACATCCGGCTGGTGACCCAGGGCGACGGACAGCTCTTCCGCAGTCTGGACGACGCTCCCGAGGTGGTGCTCCTCCTGGGTGGAGCGGGGCGCCTCGATACCCTGCTTTGGGCCGTGGTTGCCGGCGTTCTCGTTCTGGGCGCGGCCCTGACCGGACGCAGCTCCAGAGACAAGGCGCTGTACCTGGCCCTGGTGCTGGGTGCGGCCACGGTACTCCCGGCGGCGCCGGGCTTGCTCTGGCTCACGGCGATCATGAACGCCGCCTTCTACGCCGCCTGCCTGCTCGTGCCCTACTACCTGCTGGCCGGCCTGGTCAGAGGCCTGGGACGCTTCCTGGCCGGCAGGCCTCCCCGGGCGCGTTCCGGCCGTGCCTCCCCGGCCGCGCCGCGCGCGGTTGCCGGGGTTTTCCTCGTCCTCTTTGCCCTGTGCGCGCTTGCCCTGTCGGTGGCGCATGGAGCCGAGGGCGCGCCGCCCCGGCACGCGGTAGTGGTGGAAGGGAGCCCCGTCGTGCCGCCGGTTCGGGTGCCGAAGGATGCCCTGGTCGTGCCCTACACCCCGGGTGCGGAGGGTGCGGGCGCCGGCGTCCTGGTGCCTCGGGAACACCTCGCTCAACTCTGGCAGGCGGCGTACCCCGAGCCGGAGCGTGCCGCGCCGCCGGCGCCGTTTGGGTTCACGGGGCTGGCGCTGCGGGGGGAGTTGGCGATGGGCGATGCCCTGGTGCTGCGGGGGACGCTGGACTTCGAGGTCTTCGCCGAGGGCTATGTCGACCTGGCGTTGCCGCTGCAGGGCCTGGTGTTTTCGGAGGCGCTGCTGGACGGTCGACCCGCCCGCTGGCGGGTGGTGCAGGACCCCGCGGCGCCCGAGGCCCAGGGCCTGCAGCAGCAGGCAGCGGCACCGGCGGCGGCCCTGACCCGCATCGGCCTTTCGGTGACCGGCCGCGGCAGACACCGTATCGAGATGACCGCCAAGGTCCGCCTGGAACGGCGCGGGGGCTGGCGGATCGCGGCCTGCCGCCTGCCAGCCGTGCCGACCACCACCCTGGACCTGACGGTTGCCGAGGACGGCACCGAGGTGCGCCTGAACCACGTGCCCGACCGCCAGGCGTATGAAGCCCTGCCGAAGGGGGAGGTCATCCGCACCACCCTCGCCCCCGATGGACGGCTTGACCTGCACTGGCGTCCCCGCGTCAGCGAGGGTCAGGTCGACCGGTCCCTCTCGGTTGTTTCCAGGGTGGTCTTCGATGTGCTCGATGACCGTCTGCAGACCGCCTGGGCTCTGGCCATGCGCTTCCGCCACGGCGACCGAATGTCCTTCTCCGTCGACGTGCCCCTCGAATACCGGATCGAGAAGGTCGAGGGAACGAACGTGCGCGGTTGGGAGGTGCGCCGCGAGGGCGCCGGCCAACGCCTCGAAGTGACTCTGCTCAAGCAGGCAAAGGAAGAGGAGTCCTTCACCGTCCACGCCTGGCGTGCGGCGGACGCCGGCCCGGAGCGGCGCACGGTCGAGGTCCCCGTCCTGACCGTACCCGATGCCGTACGGCACTCGGGACGGCTGACCGTGCGCCACAGTCCGGCCCTGGAACTCCGCGCCGGCGAGCAGGAAGGGACTGCCCGCGTGGACGTGGATCCGGAGGCTGTGCCTCCCGTGCGGGACAATCCTCTCGGCGTGAAGCCGTTTCAGGCCTTTGCCTTTGCCCGCGTCCCCTTCCTGCTGCGGCTCGATGCCGCCCCGGCACGGCCCGAGGTGACGGCCGCGGTCCAGTCGATCCTGCGCATCTCCGAACGCGAACGGCAGGTCGAGAGCCGCATCGTCCTGAGTGTCGCCGGGCGCCCCCTGCACCGGGCCCGCATCGAGGTGCCCGCCGCCCTCGAAGTCGAACACCTCACCGCACCGGGGGCCTTCGAGTGGGGCGTGACCGCCGGGGATGACCGCCGTCTCCTCACGGTGTACTTCGCCGACGGCCTGCAGCAGGAGATCCCCCTCGTGCTCAGCGGACGGTACGGACAACCCGGGAGCGTGGACCAGGTCGAGGTCCCAAGGCTGTGGGTGCAGGACATGGACCGCCAGGAGGGGGACATCGCGGTCCTCGCCGACCCCCTCTACGACCTGGCGCCGCGCGGTCTGCTCAACCTGGAAGGCCAGTGGACCAGGGCCGTCCTGCCCTGGCTGTCGGAGGCGCAGCGTCCCTTCGCACGCCTGGCCCTCCATTACCGGGCCGCCGACCATGCCGGCACCCTCGTCCTGCAGCCCCGCCGGCCGGATGTGCATGGCCACACCGTCACCAGCGTCCGGGTCACCGACCGCACCGTCGAGGAAACCACCCTGGTGTGCTTCCACGTCGGCGTCACGGGCGTGGCGGCCTTCCGGCTGCGCCTCCCCGCGCGCCTGGCCGATGCCCGCATCAGCGTGCCCCTGCTGCGCCAGAAGACCGTCGAGGCCCTCCCCGGTGGCGAGGAAGTACTCGTGGTTCTCGAGTTGCAGGACATGGTCATCGGCGACGTGCGGGTCCTTATCGAGGACGACCGTCTGCTCACGGACGCGCCGCAGGAACTGGCCCTGCCCACGGTCGAGACCGGACGTACGGACCGGCAGTACGTGGCGGTCGAGAGCGCCGGCCGCGACGAGGTGATCGTGACGGCGGACGACAGCCTCGAAGCGCTGACGCCGCAGCAGAAGGAATGGGGACTGGTTGCGGAGCTGTTCCAGGGGGGAACGTGCCAGGCCTTCATCGCCAAGCCCGATAGGGGCAAGCCCCGTCTCACCTTCCGTACCCGGCCGCGGCAGGCGGTGGAGACGGCCGGCGCCCGCATCGGTCTGGCTACCACGCTGCTGACGCTGGACGACAACGGCTGGTACCGGGCGTCCCAGGTCTACCAGGTGGACAACCGCATCGAGCAGTTTCTGCACCTCGAGCTTCCCGAGGGAGCCTCTCTGTGGACGGTCCGGGTGGGGAGCGAGATGGTCAAGCCCATCCTGCCCGACCCGGCCATGCCGTCTCTGGTGCATGTGCCTCTGGTGAAGACGGCGGCGGGGGACCTGGATTACCCCGTTGTGATCAAGTATGCCGGGCGGGTGGAGGTGCCCGGTCCGATCCTGAGTGGCAGCCTGCCCTTTGTGCGGACCCTGAACATCAACGTCGAGCAGAGCCAGGTGGAACTCTGGCTGCCCACCACCCGGCGTTGGTTCGGCTTCGGCGGCACCCTCAGCCGTGTGCGCCGTTCGGGCGAGTTCGAGGCCGGGTACCTGGCCTACCAGAACAAGCTGGCCAAACGGCTGATGGACACCCTCGAGTATGGCAGCGTCTTCGAGAAGGCCCGCGCCGCCGGCAACCTCAAGCAGGTCAACGAAGGCCTTGCCGAATCCAACGCCATCCTGCTTGGGCAGGGCCTGGACAACGCCGACCTCCGGGTCCAACTGGACCAGTCCCGAAGGCTCATCACCACCGCCGGTGAGCAACTCCGCCAGGCGGAAAGCGAACAGACTCTGAGCGTGCGCGACGACAACCGTTGGCGCATGAACATGGCCTTCGGACGACAGGCCGCCGATCTGGCCCGAAACCAGGCCGTCGAGACCGGAGAGAACTGGGATGTGACGGAAGTGCGTCAGGGCGGGAAGAGCGCCAAGGTGGCGACCTTCGACGACGGCTGGTTCTCCCGCAACGGTCTCGTGGCGGCAACACCGGAGCAGACGGAGACCCCTGCGCAGGACGCCGAGAAGAAACCCCGCGCACCCGCCCCGCCCGCGGCCAAGCCCGCGCCTCCCCCCCCGGACCTGGCCCCGGTGGAACTCAAGGCCGTGGAGATCGCCGGCAAGCTGATCCCGCGGGATGCGGCCGGACAGGTGGATGGGACGGGCGTTGCCCAACGCCGGGACATGCTCAACCGCGCCGCCCAGTACCAACAGAAACTGGCCGACGCCAAGGCAAAGCAGATTGCCCCCCCGCAGACGTTGGGCCTGACCCTGAACGCCGCCGGTGACGTAAGTGCCATGGCGGGCATCCCGGGCCAGGACCGGCAGGGCGCCCTGACGGGCGCGCGCTTCCACCTCGCCAATGGCATGGGCATGGGTGGGCAGGGAGGCATGGGGCTGGCGGCGGGAGATGACCTCACCTTTGCGTACATCCCGGGCGCGGCGGGGCTCGTGAGCCTCGACGTCGATCTACCCGGCTTCGATCCCCAACGTTGGCAGTGCCTGCGCTTTGCCACCCCGCGAGGCGCCGTCGCCGTGTCTGCCCGCGCCCTCTCGAACCGCGTGCTTGCAGTCCTGCTGAGGGTGTTCGCGGCCGCCGTTGCCGTGGCCCTCGTCGCGGCCGTGTTCGGTCTGCGCCGCCCGTTGCGGTTCTCGGCCTCGGCATGGGTTCCCTGGACCCGTTACCTCATGCTCGTCGGTTTCCTCTGCCTGCTCATTGGGATCCTCCCTGCCCTCGGCGCTCTCCTGCTGATCGGCGGGTTCGTCGGGCGCATCGCGCTCGCCGTCGCCAGACCCTTCGTCCGCCGGCAGTCGGCATGAGATACGGAGGGAAGGGGACGGCCGTCGGGGTAGGTCGCGCGAGCCGAGCGCGACTGTCCTGAAGTAGGTCGCGCGAGCCGAGCGCGACTGTCCTGGGGATGGGATTGTGCC
The DNA here is from genome assembly GCA_016935045.1 of Lentisphaeria bacterium. Taxonomy (GTDB): domain Bacteria; phylum Verrucomicrobiota; class Lentisphaeria; order Oligosphaerales; family JAFGRS01; genus JAFGRS01. The sequence continues at coordinate 13,654 of JAFGRS010000203.1, forward strand.
ACTCGGCTCGTGGCACCTA
>JAFGRS010000204.1 GCA_016935045.1 Lentisphaeria bacterium
AGCGTCGCCCTCCAGGGGAATGGAGCGCCCGCGTCCTCGCGGGCACTCTCGGCTCCGCGGAGCGTCGCCCGCCCGTAGGCCGCACGGCCGCGTGTCGGGCGTGTCCGTTGTGTCCGTTGTGTCCGTTTCCCTTCCCCTCCCCCCGGCAGGAAAGACAGCCCGGGACCGGGTATGGTACATTTCTGATTTCCATGGTCGGATGGATCGCTCCTGGAGGACGACGGCATGAAACAGGATTCTCTGCTCCCCACTCGCTGCCTGCCGCATCTCTCCCGGCGCACGTTTCTGGCGGGTGCGGCATTGGCCCCGGTAACGCTGGGCCTGGCCGCGCCCCTCGGGGGTCCGGAGAAGGCGAAGCGACCGAACATCCTGCTGGTGACGGCGGAGGACATGGGGTGCCAATGCGAACCCTACGGGGACGGCACCGTTCCCACCCCGAACCTCGGGCGCCTGGCGCGCGAGGGTGTCCTCTTCCGCCATGCCTACGTGACGCAGGCGTCCTGCAGTCCCTCGCGCTCCAGCCTTCTGACCGGGCTGTACCCGCACCAGAACGGCCAATTCGGGCTGGCGCACCTGGGCTACCGGATGCATCGCGCCATTCCCAACCTGCCGGGGCTGCTCAAGGGCCTCGGCTACCGCACCGGCATCCAGGGCAAACTGCACGTCGAACCCGCCTCGGAATACTCCTTCGACGTCAAGGGCAACAGCCATAGCAAGGACATCCCGGCCTATGTCGATTCGGCCCGCGCGTTCCTTTCCGCACGGGGCGCCGATCCCTTCTTCCTGTACGTCAACTTCGGGGACTGCCACAAGCCCTTTGTGGATCAGGTCAAGGGACTTCCCGAGCGGCCGGTGACGCCGGACAGGGTGCGCATCTTCCCGGAGCACGGCGAGTTGGACACCCCGGAACTGCGCCGGGAGGTCGCGGGCTACTACAACAGCGTGCAGCGCGTAGACGCGGGGGTGGGGGGGCTGCTGGACCTCCTCGACGAGTTCGGTCTGGCGGAGAATACGCTGGTGGTCTTCATCGGCGACCACGGGCCGCCGCTCTCCCGCGGCAAGACGACCACCTATGAATTCGGGGTGCGCATTCCCATGCTGGTGCGCTGGCCGGGGGTGGCTCGGCCCGGCCATGACAGCAAAGCCCTGGTCTCTACGGTGGATATTCTGCCGACACTGGTGTCCGCCGCCGGCGGGGCATTGCCCTCGCCTCTTGCCGGGGCGCCGCTGCGGGAGGTCCTGGGGGGAGACGCTTCGCGCTGGCGGGATGTGGTGGTCACGGAGTACCACACCCACGGCCCGGGGTTTCAGCCCCAGCGCGCCATCCGGGACCGCCGCTACAAGCTGATCCTGAATCTGCGTCCCGAGGTGCGCAAGGACGGTCTCGGGGTGGATGGCTGCAAGGTCCCGGAGGCCCTGCGCGATCCCGCCTTTGCGCAGTCCGAGGCCAAGAGGGTGTTCGACCTGCTCGAAGCACCCCCGCCGGTCGAGTTCTACGACCTCGAGAAAGACCCGATCGAGTACCACAACCTGGCCGGCAGGCCCGAGGTCGCCCAGGCGCAGGAACGCCTCCGCCACCGGCTCGCGGCCTGGCGCGAACAAACCCGGGACCCCCTGCTCGACCCGGCCACCTTCGCCGCCTACAGGGACCACGCCGAAGACTACCAGAAACGCCTCCCCGAACTGCGCCTGCAGGTCAAGCCGGACCGGCAGGGACGCCGCCGCGTCCCCATCGACATGAGCCCGTTCCAGAAGGACTGGAAGGAACCGGGAAACACCCTCCCCTGAGCCCGAAGCGGGGGGGCCGGCCATGCAGGCTGGAGCGTTCGGACTGCCCGTGTCTTCGGTTCAGGGCAATTGTTCCAAGTCATTCAGGTCTTTATGTCTGCCGCTCGCCCGTTTGTTGATCTTCAGGTCATCAAGCCCAATGAGGTTGACGGGGACCCCATCGATAACGGCCGACGTCCGACGGGCGAAACACGCAGCGAAGTCGACGCCTGAGATGGTCGTGACGATCTCCAGCCTCATGGGGGGGACTCCCATCCGCACGATCTTGCCAGGCTCGCTGAATAGAGAGGGGGGAACGTCATCGGATTGGAAGCCGAAGTCGGGCGGTAGTCGGATCATAGTCGTAAGCAACCTCCCGCAGCAGTTCCAATGCCTCAAGGCGTTCCTCGGGCGTCTTGGCCAGCCAGAAAGCTCTCTCGTCGGAGTCCTCCGAAACACTCTGCGCCAGTACCACGGAACGCTCCACTCGCGGAAACGTCATTCTCATCTGGCTCCTTCTTTGCATGGCATTCCGTCCGCTTCAGGGATCCTGTCCGAACGATGGAGATCACTTGCGGCGGCGCGCAGCAGAGCCATCAAGTGCATCCTGATGTTCGGCTTTCCGTGTCCTTTGACGCGCCTGGAAGTACTTCACCAAGTGCCGCGAATCGTATCCGCACCTTTCCGAGATTGCCTTTCTGCTACGCCAAATGCGCTCGAGAGTCGCATCCTTCATGGCCCGTCCTCCGTGCACAATTCCATCGGAGTCACAAGGGCCGGAACGAATAGCCCCAGCCGCGTGTTGATGATCCGTATGTGCTCAAACTTGTTGGCATTTGCCATGTGCTGGCAATTCCATGTGAGCAGGAAGTCACACTTGTGGTACGAGGCAAGTGCCAGGTGCAAGGCATCCCCAACCCGGTCCCTCGGCATCAGGCGATTGTCGAGGTACACATCAATGATATCGGCCACCTCGTCCGGGACATCGAGCATGTCAAGCCCTTCGACAAGCGCGATCGCATCGTCCTTGCAGTCGTACTCGCCCTGGCCCAGTTCGGAGAGCACTGCCTCGCTCGTCGCCAAACGGAACAGGTGGCGATAGCGCTTCCACCATTCTCGCGTCCAGTTCCGCCGTGCGACCATCTCTGGCTCCTGGCGGATCTCGTAGTAGAAGCTCGGAATCGTCGTTTCGATGTAGACCAGCGTCTTCATGGGCACAATCTACCATCAGCCCTCCCTGCCACCAAGCGGATGCCATCCTCCCCTGCCGAACGAGTGATTGTAAGGACCCGGATATCATCTCGAGGGGGACGATCAAGGTCAGCGGTGAAGCGTGACGCCCGGGAGACGGTTTCAGAAGTGCGAATGCTGCGCCATGTTTCGGATATCCTTCCAGAGGGGATGATATGCGAAAGAGCGAAGTGCGCCATATTGCGGTTTGCGGAAGAGATTGTCCGGTGCTTCGACGCAGCCATGACTGCCGCCGAAGTGCGGATAGGGCGGGCAGCGCGGTCGGGCAACGTCCGGCGGCGGCGTTGGGAAGGGCGTTTCCCGGGAAGCCCCGGCCCGGGAATCACGCCTGCGGGGGCGGGGGCGGGGGCGGGGGCGGGGGTCCGAAGAGTCCTCGGAGTTCGGGGATTTCCCCGGCGGCCTGCCAGCCGCTCATGCCCTGGCGCCAGACCATGGTTGCGGCGGTCACCTGGCCCGAGGCCACGTACTGCTGCAGCGTCTGCTGGGGGTAGGGACCTGCCTGCTGTCCCTGGACGGCCACGTACCATTGCGTCTGGGGCAGTGGCGGCGGCGCGCCCGGAGGCGGCGGGGGTTGCTGCTGGGCCTGTGCGGAGGCCTGCTGCATGGCGCCGCCCATCATGCCGCCGACGTTCAGTCCGGCGATCATGCCCATCATGCCGCCGCCGCTGCCGGGGTTCTTGGCCATGTCGCCGATGGCCTGGGCGGTCTGGTACTGGGTGTACTGTCCCATGTTGCCCAGGACTCCCATGCTGGCGCGTTTGTCGAGGGCCTGCTCGACGGTTTCCGGCAGGGAGATGTTCTCGATCAGGAACTTGGTGATCTGGACGCCGTAGTCGTCGAATTCGGCCTGGATGGCGGCGAGGAGCGTGTCGCCGATTTCGGTGTAGTTGGCGGCCAGGTCGAGGGCCGGGATCTTGGCCTCGCCCAGGGCGTCGGCGAAGCGGCTGATCAGCATGGAACGGAAGTGGCCGGCGACCTCTCCGGCCTGGAAGTTCGGGTCGGTGCCGGCCAACTGCCGGATGAAGGCGCCCGGTTCGCTGACGCGGTAGGCGTAGGTCCCGAAGGCCCTCAGCCGCAGCGGTCCGAATTCCGCGTCCCGGAGCATGATGGGGTTGGAGGTGCCCCACTTCTGCTCCGTGAACTGGCGGGTGTTGACGAAGTAGATGTCGCATTTGAAGGGCGCGTTGAAGGCGTACTTCCAGCTCTTCAGGGTGGTGAGGATGGGGATGTTGCTGGTGGTGAGCTGGACCCGTCCCGGGCCGAACACATCCCCCAGTTCTCCTTCGTGCAGGAAGACCGCGGCCTGGGACTCCCGCACGATCAACTGCGCCCCGTTCTTGATCTCGTTGTCCGCGCGCGGGAACTTCCACACCAGGGTCTCGCGCGACTCGTCGACCCACTCGATCACGTCGATGAACTGCGCCCGAATCCTGTCCAAGATACCCATGGTTGACTTCCTTTCGACTGCTGCGGCGTCCTGTTTCGCTTCGCACGGCCTCGGGCATCCCGGTCAACCTCGCACCGAACCCAACATCCACCGTCGGAACCGTTTTGTCCAGTCCCGACGACCCCGGGCGGCAGGGCTGTTCCAAGATCCGGCGAATCGGTTTCCGCCGACGCGTCGGTTCTCTGTCGGTCAGTGGCCGAGGACCCGGAAGGCGACCAGCGCCCCGCCGACAGCCAGCAGCGCTCCGAGCGCGGCGAGGAGGATCTTGACCCAGCTATAGGGTCGGGCACCCTGGATCTCGCCGGTTCGGGCGTTGACCATGAAATGGTACAGCTTCCCGCCGTGGCGGTAGGAACTGATCCAGACGGGGAGCAGGAGATGTTTGAAGGTGATGCCGCGGTAGTCCGTGTCGCTGTGGTGGATGCGTTGGTGATCGCCGCCGATGTCGCGTCGGATGGTGGCCAGGATTTCGGGCCGCATGCGGTTGGTGGCGATGCCGAAGCCTTCTTCGAGGGCGATGCCGTAGGACTCGGTGCGGAAGCCCTGCAGGTACTTGGGGTCGAAGGGGGTGAGTTCCCTCAGGTCCCAGGGTTCGAGTCTTTCGGCCAGGCGGTAGGGGAGGCTCTTCGAGGCCAGGACGAGGACATCGTCGAAGGCGTTGTGCACGGCTCCGGAGACGTGCCGCCAGCGGGTTCGGCGCACCTGTCGTGTGCGCCGAACGGATTTCCCGTTGACGATGGTGGTGTAGGATTCCGTCGTCCAGTAGTCATCACCGCGTTCCCCGCTGTAGGTCGTGAAGGCCTGACAGTCGTAGGTCCAGTAGGGGACATAGACTCCCTGCAGCGCATCCTCGCGCCCCTTGGCATGGCGCAGGGCCGAGGGCGCGAACCAGCGCGAATCCAGCCAGCGGTGGAAGAGTTGCCGGGCCGCCTCCCGGGCCACGTGGAAGGGCAGCAGCGAGCGGGGTTCGATGACTTGGCGCGTCTCCTCGGGGGCGGTCAACTGGGTGCCGCAGTAGGGACACGTGTCGGAGTGCACGTGCCCGGCCAGCGCGATCTCCGCGCCGCAGCCCCCGCAACGGGTCTCGCGGACCTGGACGACATGCTCGCCGCGTGCGGCCGCCTCCAGAGCGGTATGGAAATCCTCTTCCCGGATGTCCTCTTCGGGGGCCTCGATGGCCTGGGTGTTGCCGCAGTAGGGACACGTCAACGCGGTGGCGCCGGGCTGGTAGACCAGATCCGCGCCGCACTGGCTGCAGGCGTAGTGTTCTTCAGCCATGGTCCTTTGGTTTCTCCCGTTCCCTCGGGGGTGTCAGCTTCAGGGCGCGATCCTGTGCCCCTCGCACCCGGGGGCGCGACGAAACTGCCGCCGGGCCGGCAGCTTCCCCGACTGGCATAACAGAACGCCTCTGCCGCCTGCCGTCCAGTGTCCCGGGGGGGACGAAATGGACGGGATGGACGGGATGGAGACCCCATGGCCGTGCCCGCGAGGACGCGGGCGGTCCATTCCCCTGGAGGGCGACGCTCCGCGGAGCCGAGAGTGCCCGCGAGGACGCGGGCGGTCCAT
>JAFGRS010000205.1 GCA_016935045.1 Lentisphaeria bacterium
CTTCGCCCTCCAGGGATGGGAACGGCTCAGCAGGAGCTTCGCCCTCCAGGGATGGGAACGGCTCAGCAGGAGCTTCGCCCTCCAGGGGGGGTGGGAGTGGGTATCCCCACCAATGAGCGGCTGATCCCAAAACAGCCCGCAGGGGAAGTCCCTCGCCTTGCCAATCTGCTTCCTATTTGTATGTTAACGCCTTCCGTGTCGACGCGCGGTCGGGCGGCATTCCGGAAAGGTCTTCGAGGATGTTCATTACACGGTTCAACCGCTTCTTCGAGCGCCACAGCAGGATGATCTACATCGGTCTGGGTGTGGTCATCAGCCTGTCGTTCGTGGTTTTTGTCACCCCGGGCAGCATGCGGGACATCGGCTCGGGGCGTTCTCTGCGGGGCAGCATCGGCAGCATGTACGGGCGCAGCATTCCGCAGAAGGACTTTGTGGCGCAGTTGCGCCTCGTCGACCTGTCGAACTACCTGCGCACCGGCGAGTTCATGAGCCGGGATTCGGCGAAGTTTCCGGATCTGGTCCGCGAGACCCTGCAGCGCCTGCGCTCGCTGCATGAGGCATCCCGGCGCGGGCTCGATGTGGTCGGGCGTGAGGAACTCGAAGACCTGCTGCTCCGCATCTTCTCCCGCGACGGTGTCTACGACCGTGAGTCGTTTCTGCGCTTCCGGCAGAATGTTCTGTACCGCAACGGCTACGACGGGGCCGACCTGGATGAGACCCTGCGGCAGAGCATCGTGTTGAGCCGCCTGGAAGAGGATGTCTCCTACCTCATCAACGTTTCCCCCAACGAAGCGAGGGATCTCTTCGACCAGTTCTACGAGGAGTTTGTGCTGCGCTACGCCGTCGTGCGTGCCGACGTGGCCAAGGACGGCGCCCCCTCCGACGAGGACGTGGCCGCCTACTTTGCCGCCCACCGCGAGGACCTGCGCACTCCGGCGCAACGCCGCGTCCGTGTGGCTCAGTTCACCGGAGATGCCTACAAGGACAAGGTGGAACTCGCGGACAAGGACATCGAGGAGCATTACGAACGTCTGAAAGCGACGTCCTATAAGGGAAAGGCCCTGGAGGACGTGCGGCCCCAGATCGTGACCATCCTGACCAACCAGAAGGCCCGCGGGCTGGCGGCGGAAGCGGTGCGGGCATTTCTCGATGCCTTCCGCGCGGCGGCGCCGGAGAAGGAGTCTGCCGCCGAGTTGTCGGTGCGGTTTGCGCAGGCGTGCAAGGATGCCGGCCTGGAGACGACGGATACGGGGGCGTTCGGGGAGGAGGGTACCGTCCCGGGTCTCGGCAAGTTTCCCGGTTTCCAGCGGCAGGCGTACGTGCTGACCGAGGAGGGGCCTCTGTCGAACGTGATCTACGACGCCGGGCGTTACTTCGCGGCCTGTTGGCTCGAGACGATCCCCGGCACGGTGCCGGAGGAGCTGGACGACACCATGCGCAAGAGCATCCGCGATCTGCTGCTGGATGAGGAGGCGCGCAAGCTCTACGCCGAGAAGGTGGAACCCTACCGCGAACCCCTGGCGACCTGCGAAGCGGCATGGGACCTGACTTCGTGGTATGACGAGGAGCTGGCCCGAAAGGAACCGGGACTGAGCGAGGAAGAGAAGGAGAAACGCCGCTCCGCCTTTCGCGACCAGATCCGGGACTACATCCTGCCCTATTTCGTGAAGCGGCAGAAGATGGCGCGGATCGTTGCCTTCCGTCCCGCTGCCTACGAGAAGGACATCACGGTCAGTGACGAGCAGATCAAGACGTACTTCGACGAGAACAGCGCCACCTACAAGAAGGAGGAAATGCGTGCCCGGCAGATCATGGTGGTGGTGCCGCCGTCGGCCTCCGACACGGACAAGGCCGGCAAGCGGGCCATCCTCGAGAAGGCGCTCGATGAACTGGGCCAGGGGGCGCCCTTCGAGCAGGTTGCGGGCGCGTACTCGGAAGAGGCGGCCAGCAAGGCCCAGGGCGGCGACATGGGGTTCTTCGCCCGGGGCGCGAAGCCGAAGGCCGTCGAGGATGCCGCCTTTGGCATGGAGGTGGGCGAGATCAGCGGCATCGTCGAGATCCCCGGGGGCTTGGTCGTGCTCAAGGTCGAGGAGAAACGGGCCGGCAAGGCCCTGGCCGACGTGCGGGAGGAGATCCGGCGCAAGATCATCGAATCGGAAGCCGACAAGCGCGCCCTTGCCGACGCCACCGCCTTCCAGGAGGCCGTGGCCGCCGAGTGGGACAAGGCCAAGGGCAGCGGCGCGGTCCCCGGCGACATCCTGAAGGCCCAGGCCGAGGCCAAGGGGTACAACGCACAGGACAGCAATTACTTCATGGAGGGGGGGGTGGTGGTGCCGTTCGGCAACGAAACGGCCCTCTCCCGCGATGCCTTTGCACTGACGCCGGAGAGTCCCATCAGCGCCCCCATCAAGGGACGCAAGGATGTCTATGTGGCCTGCTTCCTCGACACGAAAGCCCCCGAGCTGCCCTCGATGGCGGAGGACGAGACCCTGCTTCGGCGCGTCGTCAGTCGCGTGCGCCGGGACCGGGCCATCGCGGCGGCCCGGGCCAAGGGCACACAGGCCCACGCAACCATCGCGGAGGCCCTCAAGGCCGGCAAGAGCTTCGACGAGGCCGTCGCCACACTCGAAGGCATCGAGTTCAAGACCAGCGACCCCTTCACCCGCAACCGTCCTCCCCAGGAACTTCCCCTGCGCGGAGATGCCATGAAGAGCCTCGAGGACGCCTCACCAGGGACCCTGCTCGAACCCCTCGAGGACAGCAACGGCGCGGCCGTGATGTATGTGGTTTCCCGCACCCTTCCGGCCGAGGACAGGTTCGAGGCAGAACGGGAGCGCTTCGAGAATCAGGCCCAGTGGTCCAAGCGGTATGCCATCATGCAGGCATTCCAGGAACGCCTCGAGAAGGAATCCGCCACCGTCCTCAAGGAGCCCTGGAAGAGCCACGCCGAGGCGCCTCCGGCACCGCGTTCCGGCGGCCCCGGCGGCGGTCGCGTGGTGATGCGCTGAGGCAGTAGCGGGTCCTTCGCGGGGGATGCTGCCGGAGAGCATGGACCGCCTGGACGGGGATGGACGGAATGGACAGGGGAGGGGGCGGAAGACTGCTCCGCTCCGGCGCTTCGTCCCCATGCCCCCCCCCAGCCCACGTCTGTGGGGTTCGTGTGCCCTTCCTCTTTCTGCCCACCGTGGTCTCAGCGGCCCGTGGCGCGGTGGGCGATATCCCGGCGGCAGTAGGCGTCTTGCCAGGCGATGCAGTCGACGGCGCGGTAGGCATTGGCGGCGGCCGCGGCGATGGTCTTCCCCCTGGCGGTGACTCCGAGGACCCGTCCGCCGTGGGTCACGATTCTGCCGGAGTCATCCCGTGCCGTACCGGCGTGGAAGACGACGGCGCCCGTGGCGGCGGCCGCTTCGAGTCCGGCGATGGGGAGGCCCTTCGCGTAGGTCCCCGGGTACCCTCCCGAGGCCATCACCACGCAGACGGCGGCTTCGTCGCTCCAGCGCAACTCCACCGAACCCAGGCGTCCGTCGGCGGTGGCCATGAGGGCCTCGGCCAAGTCGCTGTCGAGGCGCATGAGCACGGCCTGCGTCTCGGGGTCGCCGAAGCGCACGTTGAATTCGAGGACCTTGGGGCCGGATTCGGTGACCATGATGCCGGCATAGATGACGCCACGGTAGTCGAGCCCGTCCTCCCGGCAGCCTCGCAGGAAGGCGTCGAGCACATCGCGCCGGACCACCTCCCACACCCTGTCCGTGACCACGGGCGCCGGGGAGTACGCCCCCATGCCTCCCGTGTTGGGGCCGGTGTCTCCATCCCCGACGCGTTTGTGATCCTGGCTCGACGCCAGGGGGACGATGGTGCTCCCGTCCGTCAGGGCGAGGATCGATGCCTCCTCGCCGACGAGGCATTCTTCGATGAGGACCGTCTTGCCGGCTTCGCCGAAGACACCGCTGAAGCAGGCCATCACCGCCTCGGCCGCTTCCTGGAGGGTCTGGGCGACCACGACCCCCTTGCCCGCGGCCAGGCCGTCGGCCTTCACCACGATGGGAGCCCCCCGGGAGCGCACGTACGCCAGGGCCGCGCGGGCCTCCGTGAATACGGCGGCCTCGGCGGTGGGGATACCGTGGCGGCGCATGAACTCCTTGGCATACGCCTTGCTGCCTTCGAGCTGGGCGGCTTCCCGGTTCGGCCCGACGATCCGGAGACCCGCCTGCCGGAAGCAGTCCACAATGCCCTCGCAGAGGGGCGCCTCGGGTCCGACGACGGTCAGATCCACAGCGGCTGAGGAGGCTGCCGCGCACAGGGAGGGAAGATCCGCCGCAGGCAGCGGCAGCACGCCGTCCATGCCCGGGTTCGGCGCGGTGCAAAACACCGTCTCGACCTGCGGGCTCCGCGCCAGTTTCCAGGCCAGAGCATGTTCGCGGCCGCCGCCGCCAATGACCAATACCTTCATGTCGTCCTCACTCCGCGGGCATGGGCTCGAAGCATCGGGGCGGGTTCTCCACCCGGCCAGGCGGAACATAGCCACTAACGCGCAGACTCCAACTCGAGACGGCAGGGTAGCCGGGGAGGGCCTCTCCGGGATGGACAGGATGGACCGCTAATATGCCGGATGGCATCTGCGGCGCGGCTACAGGTCGGCCGGTTCGTTGGCGATCCGCGCAGTGGAAGAAGGGGGCCTCTTTCCCGAGGACCCGAGCCCATCCGCGGGGTCTGTGGCGGCACTCTTCTCCCTGAAACAGATACGCCGACCGTCTTGGGGAACGGTCGGCTCAGGGTGCCAACGGGAACCGAGGCTCCGCTCAATCCCTCCGCCGCCGGCGCAACAGGATTGCCGGCAACCCCAGCGCCAGAATCACCAGCGCCCCAGGCTCGGGGACGATGTACGTGAGGGTCACTGGCGCGGCGGGGTCGCCAGACAACTCGCCCCCTGTCTGCATGTATAGCATCCAGTCCACCACGGATAGCGTATAGGTCCCCTGAGCAAGGGTGGGGAGGGCGTGGAAGGTAAATGTGCCCATAAGCAAGTTGGTGCCCTCAACAGGTGTCCCAGGGATACCAGGAACGTTCCCGTTGTACGCTTGGTTCGTCTGTGGATCCAGCGTCTCGGGCAATACAGGGGGAACGAAGACTTCAGAGAAAGGCGAGCCCGTTGTGTCCCAGTCCCAGAGCTCGAACAGGCTGCTACCACCCGGATTGATCGCGAAATCCAGGTTGTACGAATACATCAAATCGCCTTCCGTATCCACCGTGTACGTGATGTCGAAAAAAGAGTCGGGGGCAATGGTCTCCGACGTCGGAGTAGCGATGATGAATCCTCCTGCCGCTTCCCATGACAAGAGAACAACCGCAATGGCACAGGCAAACGCCCTGCCCACCCGTGTTACATCTCTCACGTGAGTATCCCCTTCTTCCGAACTTCCGCTGCAGGACCCATATTCCACTTCAGTCATCCACTCCAAACGGCGAATCACCATCTTGACATTACACCCAACGCGCCTGCCTGTCAACCACCTGCCCTGCTTCTTTTTTCCACCATACCACCGGGCACACGGTTGAACCCGTATGGAAGGGGCAGCGGGCATGCTTCGGCGCTCCATGCCAAGCCTGGGGTCTCCCTATGGCGCAGGCAGCTTGTGATTGTAGGCCAGCTTCAGGACCGTGAGATCCGCCATGTTGATCAGGCTGCTCACGTTGAAGTCACAGCAGAAGTTCGTACCTGCCGAAACCGGGTGGTTGTACGCTATCTTGAGGATCGTGTAGTCCGCCATATTGACCGTCCCGCTCTGGTTGCAGTCCCCCAGCAGAGCTCCAATCTGGAAGCTGGTGTTTGTCGTATTTCCGGCGCGGTCCGTGAGGTCGGAAACGATATAGGCAACCCACTGACTGTCGACGGCTCCGGTGAGACCGAGGCGGAACGTGGTCCACAGGCAGGTGGTCGCCGTGACGCTGGTGGCTCCCTTTGTCCGGGTCGCGGCGAACGCAGGTCCGAGCAGGACTAC
>JAFGRS010000206.1 GCA_016935045.1 Lentisphaeria bacterium
CGACTTTACCCTGGGAGAGCTGGGGCGCTGGTTTGCCCGCAAACGGGGCCTGGGCGTGGACCTGACGGTGCTTCCGGTCTCGGGCTGGAAACGGGACATGACCTGGCGGGAGACGGGACTGCCGTGGATTCCGCCCTCACCGAACCTGCCCGCGGTCGATTCGGCCGTGTGCTACGCCTGCACGGGCAGCATCCAGCACACCTCCGTGTCCGAGGGGCGCGGCTGCTGCAAGCCCTTCGAGTACGTGGGCGCCCCGTTTGTGGACGCGGAACGGCTGGTTGCCCGCCTCAACGGGGCCCGGTTGCCCGGCGTGTGTTTCCGTGAGGCCTACTTCACGCCGGCGTTCAACAAGTACCAGGGGCAGCTCTGCGCCGGGTTCCACCTGATGATCCTGGAGGAGCGCAGCGTCGATCCCCTGCGCACGATGTTCGCCGTCTTCCAGGCGCTCGCGGACCTGCATCCCGCGGATTTCACCCTCAAACCGGGCTTCGCCCGCTGGTTGGACGGGACCGAGTGGACCGCGGAACGGCTGCTCGGGCTGGATGTCGAGGCGTACCTCGCCGCAGCCGCGGAGGGGTGTCGCGCCTTCGCGGCGGACATGGCCCCCGATCGCCTCTACGCGCGCGGGAGCTGAGACAATGCTCCACGGGCGGCGGAAGGGGGCGCTGGAAGAGAACCTGCCGCTCGCATGGAGGTCCGGGACGCCGGGCGGAGAGAGGCAACGCCGTGAGCAACACCACTTTGAGCGCTGGCATCGCGGGCGGCACGACGGACTGGGGGGGGGGAGTTCGCCGCCTGGTGCTGGTGTGGGTCCTGCGCCTGATGGGGATGGCGGAGTTGTCCGCGGTGGTTGCGGTCTTCCTGCCCGCGGCCTGGATGGGGTGCATCCACGAATTCCTGGGATTGGGCGCGTTTGCCGCCGCCTCGACGACCGTATACCTGGCACGGCACCTGTCGGCCATGTACGTCGTGCACGGCGGCTTTCTCTGGGTGGCCTCCGTGAACCCGGAAGGTCACCTGCCTCTGGTGCGGTACGTCGGCGCCTCGGGGCTGGTCTTCTCCGTGTTCATCACCGTGCTGGACGTGTGGCACGGGTTTCCCTGGTACTGGATGCTGGCGGAGGGGCCCGGCCTGACCGTGTGCAGCGGGATCATCCTGTGGTGTGCGCGGGGAATCGCGGGAAGGACGGGGACGGGGAGATCGTGATCGTCCCCTATCTGCCTGGGCCCGCCCGCGCCTGCCTGTGCGTACACGCAGACAGGGCCCCGCGGGCAGCGGGGCCCCGAGGGCCGGCTCCGGATCGTGGCTGGGGGCCGGACATGCCGCGGCTTACCGGGGTTGCGGGACGGGTGCCTGCTTCCCGAGGCTGTGCTCCGTACGCGCCAGGATGTCGCGCTGGACGGCCCGTTCGAGTCGAACGTAGGTGGCGGAGAAGCCGCTCACCCGGACCACGAGGTCCGCGTGCGTTTCCGGGTGCTCCATGGCGGCGCGCAGCGTCTCGGTCGAGGTTGTATTGAACTGGAGTTCCTGTCCGCCCAGGTCGAAGCAGGTCCGGATCATGGCAGCGAGTCTGCGGTTGCCGTCGCGCCCCTGGACGGACTCGGGGTCGAGTTTCATGTTGACGACATTGCCCCCGACCGCCAGGTGGTAGGGCAGCTTGGCGACGGAGCGGATGGCGGCGGTGGGGCCGTGCGCGTCTCGGCCGAACATGGGGCTCGATGCGTCCGAGACCGGCTGCCGGGCCCTGCGTCCATCCGCCGTGGCGCCCACCTCACGGCCCGCGGCGATGTTCTGGATGTTGGATCCCAGCAGAAGGTAGTACTGCCCGCCTTCGGGCGTGCGGTGACGGCGGTACTCCGCCGCCAAGTCAGTGACGACCCGCGCCGCAAGGGCATCCACCTCATCCAGGTCGTTGCCGAACTTGGGGGCCCCGCGGACCAGGAGCTGCCGTTCCGTCTCGAACCCCTCGAAGTCCGCCAGCAGCATGTCGCGCATGGATTCCAGGCTGAAACGGCGCTGCTCGTAGACGAAGCGGCGGATCGCGGCCAGGCTGTCGGCGATGGACGCGATCCCCATGGAGCCGAACCCATAGCAGCCCGGATAGCGGGCGCCGCCATCATTGACGTCGCGGCCGCGGGCGATGCAGTCGTCCACCAGGGCACTGAGCAGCGGCGAGGTGAATTCCTCGGCCCGTTCGTAGAAGGGGCGCTGGCGCCGGTCCGCCTCGCGGATCAGGTCGCGGATCTGCCGGTGCGCATGCTGAACAAAGCCCTGGTAGAGCTCCTCGAAGGTGGCGGGCTCCCCGGTGTCGGGGCCCACCTGTTTGCCGGTGAGGCTGTCGATGCCGCGGAAGAGGGCCAGGTTGAGGCAGTACAGGGGATTGGCACGGCCATCGGCCCAGGGCCCCTGTTTGCCCTGGATCTGGGTCTCGATGCAGCCGACGCAGCAGTAGTCGCGCGCGTCTTCGAGGGGGTAGCCGTGTTCGAGGAGTCCCCGGATGATGAGTTCCTCGTTGGTGACGGCGGGGTAGCCGATGCCGGTGGCGATGACCTCGGCGCACGTTTCGAGGAACGCGGGGGGAGTTGCGCGGTGGATCCGTGCCGTGCAGTTGCCGCCCGCGCGTCCCACCCTGCGGCAGGCTTCGAGGATGTGGAACGAGACGGGGTTGGTGGCGTCGCCGCCGTCCCGGGGGCGAGTCCCTCCGACCATGATATTCTGGACGTCTTCATCCACGGTGATCTTGGCAAAGAAGTGATCGAGGAGGGTCTGGACGTCCTCCGCGGTGGCGCGTCCGGAATCGAGGTCGGCGCGGTAGAACGGGTAGAGGGTCTGGTCCAGCCGTCCGAAGGCCATGGCGCCGCGGTCGTCGAGCTGCATCATGCAGTGATAGGAGTAGACCAACTGCAGGGCTTCCCAGAAGCTGCGCGGGGGCCGGCGGGCCAGGTGCGCCATCATCTCCGCCTGGTGCCGCAGGAGCGCGGCGTGACCGGCATCCCCCCCGGCCGCCTCGGCGAGGCGCCGGGCCCAGCGTTCCATGTGCGCCGCGGCCCCGGCCAGCGCCAGGTCCATGGATGCCAGGAACACGCGCCCCTTCTCATCCTGAACGGGTGAACTGCGAGCGACCGCGTCCCGGATGCCGCCAAACCCGAGCCGCAGCAATGTGGGATAGTCCGAAGCGTGATGGTTCGCGTGGGACTGGAACGTCCGCTCGCCGACCTCGGAGACCACTTCCCCGGCTGTCCTCAGGGTCGTCTCCGGGAACGTGCCGGCCGGCACCCAGCGGGCCAGGTTGCCGGCCCCCGTCAGCAGCTCCCCCGGAACCAGCGGCAGCAGGCAGTTCCCGAGCACCGCGTTCAGAGCCCCGGCGCGCCGCATGGTCATCGGCTCCCCGTGGCTGTCCCGAAGCGCAGCCGCGCGCCAGACCACCGTGCCACGTTGCCACGGCGTGGATGTGGCATACTCCCTCCAGGCCTCGGTCACCACCCGGTGCGGGAGACTGCTGCGGATCAGGGACATGCTCAGGCTCCTCGGCTCTCCGCCCGCTGCCACGCGGGTGCGCTGCCGGCAAGGCATCCCGGAACCCGTGCATGGGGCCCCAGCCCGTGGCCGTGGACAAAGGACCCGCCAGACCCTGACCGTGCCGTACCCGAAAAACCCACCGGGAATGCCCGGCGCACCGAATCCTACCATAGACGCCGCGACCCCCGCCTGCGAACGCCTTCCTGCCAACCGGGGGGCTGTTTCAAGATCCCAACGCCGCCGCCGGGCTTGTCCCGCTGGAGCGCCGATCAGAGGGCAGGGAGGGGGCGCGGCCGGGCCCCCTTAGGGTCCGCGCGGGAATACCTTCCCATTTTGCTGCAGCCAATCCCGGTTCCTGGCAAGGCGCGAGCGCAGCGGGCATACCCGCAGTGGTACG
>JAFGRS010000207.1 GCA_016935045.1 Lentisphaeria bacterium
CGCGCTCCCTCACCCCGAATCGGCGCTCCACTGCCGCGAGGGCAGTGGCGGCGGGAAGCGATTCGCCGGATCTTGAAACAGCCCCGGGCGGCGACGCGGGGACCTTGAGGTCGGGGTCTGCAACGGGTACAGTATGGGGCCTCGGCCGGGACATCCGGAGTCGTTGCCGGCGGATGGGCGGGGGCGGACAAGGAGTCGCTTGATGGGAACGCGTTCGACGTGGACGAACGTCCTGCTGGCGGTGATCGCCCTGGTGCTGGGCGCCGGCTTCTACTTCCTGGTGGACGCGACCGACATCCTGCGGCAGCGCACGGAGGTCAGTGTCCGCGAGCTTCAGGCTGTCCGCAGCGAGCTGGAGCGTCTGCGGCGGGGCATCGAGGAGAGGGGCCTGGGGGTGACGGGGGCGTTTCCGGGCACGGCGGCACAGTCCGTCCCACCCCGCTTTGCGAACGCGGACCTGCGGGACCCCGAGGCGGTGGACGGAGGCAAGCTCATCACCCGCAGCGGCGCGGAGACCGCCAACATGAACAGCATCATCAACAACGACGCGATCGTGTCGTCCTACTGGGAGCTGACCTACGATTCCCTTGCCAGCCGAAACATGAAGGAACCCACGCGCTGGGAACCCCTCCTGGCGGAGAGCTGGGAGATCAGCGCCGATAAACTGACCTTCACGGTGCACCTGCGCCCGAACCTCTTCTGGCACGACTTCACGGACCCCACCACCGGCGAGGCGTTTGTGCAGGTGCCGGTGACCGCCCACGACTTCCGCTTCTACATCGATGTCATCCGCAACGAGGGCATCCATTGCGAGCCGGTGCGGAACTACTTCAACGATCTGGACCGGATTGACGTCATCGACGAGCGGACCTTCCGGGTGATCTGGAAGGAGCCGTATTTCCTGAGCGAGAGCATGACGTTGGGGTTGTCTCCCCTGCCGCGTCACTTCTACCGTTTCGATCCCGCGCGTCCGGACGAGTTCAACGAGAACGACGAGCGCAACCGCATGATCGTGGGTTGCGGGCCGTGGGTCTTCCAGAGCTGGGAGAAGGGCAGCGAGGTGGTCTTCCGGCGCAACGAGAACTACTACGGCATCAAGCCGCACCTGAAGGAGGTGCGTTTCAAGCTCATCAAGGAACCGAACGCGGCCCTGCAGGCCCTGCGCAAGGGCGAGGTGGACCAGACCGGGTTGACGACGGATCAGTGGATGGACCAGACCACCGACGAGCTGTTTGCCCAACGCTTTCGCAAGATCGAGCAGACCCGCCGGGTCTACTTCTACATCGGCTGGAACATGCGCACGGAGCTGTTCGCCGACCGGCGGGTGCGCCTGGCCATGACCCATCTCGTGGACCGGGAACGGATCCTGGCGGACGTCTACCGCGGCCTGGGCCGCATCGTCACGGGGAACTTCTTCATCGACAGTCCCTATTACGACGCCTCCATCGAGCCCTACCCCTTCGATCCGGCCCGGGCGGCCGAGCTGCTCAAGGAGGCCGGCTGGGCCGACAGCGACGGCGACAACATCCTGGACCGCAACGGGCGCCGTTTCGACTTCATCTTCCTTCTCATCAGCAACCACCCCTACTACAAGAAGATCGCGCCGATCATCAAGGAGGACATGTCCAAGGTCGGTGTGATCATGAACATCCTCGAGATCGAGTGGAACGTCTACACCCAACGCCTGAACGAGTGGAACTTCGATGCCTGCGGCCTGGGCTGGAGCCTGGGATACGAGGCCGACCCGCACCAGCTCTGGCATTCGGCGGAGGCGAACCGGAAAAACAGCTCGAACCACTGCGGCTTCGCCAACGCCGAAGCGGACCGCATCATCGAGAACGGACGCCGCGAGTTCGACGTCGACCGCCGCATCGCCCTCTACCGGCGCTTCCACCGCATCCTGCACGAGGAGCAGCCCTACACCTTCCTGCTCAGCCCCTGCAGCCTTTCGGCCATCCACAACCGCTATCGCAACGTCGTGGTCTACCCGTTGGGGACCGATATCAACAGCTACTGGGTACCCCTGGCCGAACAGCGCCTGGGCGAATGAGCCCGGGGCGGTGCCGGGGAACCGCAACCGCGCCGGCCGGAGCGGCGCCGGCCACGCGGCCGCAGGCGCAGCCATGAGGAACTACATCCTCAAACGAATGGGGTTCATGCTGGTGACGCTCCTGGTCATCACCATGGCCTCCTATGCCATGATGCGCCTCGCTCCGGGGGACCCCATCCGGGCCCAACTCGTCGGCGGCGGGGACGACCAGGGCCTGCGACGGCAGGACAAGGACGAGTCCCGCATCCAGGAGATCCTGCGCCGCAAGTACCACCTCGACAAGCCCGTCCTGGTGGGCTACGGCTTCTGGCTGAAGGGTGTGCTGACGCGTTTCGACTTCGGCACTTCCATCGTCTACGACCGCGGGGCGCCGGTGTCCCGGATCATCCTCGAACGGATCCCCGTGACCCTGCGCCTGAATGTGCTCTCGATCCTGCTGGTGTACGCCCTGGCGGTGCCCATCGGCGTCTATTCGGCGGTGAAGCGGGGCCATTGGAGCGAGCGCCTGCTCAGCGTGGTGCTGTTTCTGCTCTACTCCATGCCTTCCTTCTGGGTGGGGCTGCTGTTGCTGCTGTTCTTTTCCAGCGAGCTTTTCCTCAACGTGTTTCCGGTCACGGGGTTGGCGCCGCCGTCTTCGGAGACCTGGGGGAGAAGCTACTGGGAGATCCTGGGGCTGACGGCCAAGCACTACGTTCTGCCGGTGATCTGCCTGAGCTATGGCGGTTTGGCGGGATTGTCGCGCTATGCCCGCGTCGGTCTTCTGGAGGTCATCGAGCAGGACTACATCCGCACGGCCCGGGCCAAGGGCGTGAGCGAGGCGAAGGTCATCGGGGTGCACGCGCTGCGCAATGGCATGATCCCGCTGATCACGCTGTTCGCGGGGCTGCTGCCGGGGCTGGTGGCGGGGAGCGTGATCGTGGAGTTCATCTTCAGCATAGAGGGGATGGGGTCGCTGGCCCTGCAGGCGCTGGGCAGCCGGGATTACCCCCTCCTGATGGCCATCTTCACCATGGGGTCCTTCCTGACCCTGGTCGGAATTCTGCTGTCGGACATCTGTTATGCCCTCGTCGACCCGAGAATCAGCTTCGAGTGATGTCCCCATGCACGGGCGCAGCCAGTGGGACCTGGTCTGGGACCAGTTCCGCCGCGACCGCGTGGCCATGGTCGGGTTGTGCCTGGTGGTTGTCCTCTTCTTCGTCGCGACGGCGGCGCCCGTCATCACCAACGGCCATCCCCTGCTGCTGTGCGAGGACGGGCAGTGGAGTTCCCCGGCCCTGCGGAACCTGTTCGCCCCGCCCACGGGGCAGGAACTGGTGCTGGACCGCATCTATGATTTCGTGCTCTGCTGGTCCCTCAGTGCGGCGCTGCTGCTGCTGCCGGTGGCTGGGGGGTTGCGCCTGGCGCGCTGTTCCCCGCGCCTTCGCCGGCAGGTTCCGCGTCTGGGGGCGGGGGTCCTGGCCTGTGTCTGGCTGGTGCCGTTCCTGAGCTACGTGGCGCCCCTGGACAAGACGGACTATCGCGCCAAGGCCGCGCGCCTGACCGAGGAAGGACGCGGCTGGGCCCGGTTCGCGATGCTGCCCTACGGTCCCATCGAGCAGCTTCCCGAGGTGGGGCCGCTGCGGCCGCCTTCCCGGGCGCACTGGATGGGAACGGACGGTGTGAGCCGGGATGTCTTCGCGCGGGTGGTGTACGGGGCCCGGGTGTCCCTGTCGGTGGGTTTCGTCGGGGTGGCCATCTACATCCTCATCGGCACGATCCTGGGGGCCATATCGGCGTACTACGGGGGCTGGGTGGACGTGCTTCTGAGCCGCTTCATCGAGATCGTGATGTGTTTCCCGACGTTTCTGCTGATTCTGACCATTGTGGCGTTTCTCGAGAAGCGCTCGATCTTCAACATCATGGTGGTCATCGGTCTGACGGGGTGGACGGGGGTCGCCCGCCTGGTGCGGGGCGAGGTGCTGCGGCAGAAGCAGATGGACTACGTCAGTGCGGCGCGTGCCCTGGGGATGGGGAATGGGCGCATCATCTTCCGGCACGTGCTGCCGAACTCGCTGGCGCCGGTGCTGGTCTCGGCCACCTTCGGGGTCGCGGGGGCGATTCTGACCGAGACGGGTCTGTCCTTCCTCGGTCTCGGGGTGCAGATGCCGACGCCATCCTGGGGGCAGTTGCTGAACGAAGCCCGGGACGGCGTGGGGACGTACTGGTGGCTGACGGTCTGGCCGGGGGTGCTGATCTTCTTCTCGGTGACCATCTACAACCTGGTGGGCGAGGGGCTCCGGGACGCCCTCGACCCACGCCTGAGACGGTAGCGGGCGCCGCCGGGAGGGACGGCCGGCGGCCCGCGCGGCAGGGGCGGGTCGGTCGGCGGGACGACGAACCGGGAAGCCGGGGGCCGGAGGATCCGGCGGCCCCGGCGCATGGGTGTGACGGAACGATGCCGGAACAGGACACAACGCCGCGTGAACCGGTGCTCCGGGTGGAGGACCTGCGCACCGCCTTCTACACGCGCCGGGGCGCGGCCCGGGCCGTGGACGGGGTCTCCTTCGAGGTCCACGCCGGGGAGACCCTCTGCCTGGTCGGCGAAAGCGGCTGCGGCAAGAGCGTGACCGCCATGTCCATCCTGCGCCTGATCAGCCCCCCGGGGCGCATCGACGGCGGCACGGTGCGCTTCGCAGGCCGCAACCTGCTCGACCTGCCCGAACGCGAGCTGCGGCGCATCCGGGGGGCGCGCATCAGCATGATCTTCCAGGAACCCATGACCTCCCTCAACCCGGTCTTCACCATCGGCAGCCAGATCATCGAGGCCATCGAACTGCACCGGGGACTGCGGGACGAACAGGCGCGGGCGCTGGCGGTGGACACCCTGCGCACGGTGGGAATCGCCGACCCCGAACGGCGGGTGGACGAGTACCCGCACCAGCTCTCGGGGGGCATGAAGCAACGGGCCATGATCGCCATGGCTCTGGTGTGCCGTCCGGCTCTCCTGCTCGCGGACGAGCCGACGACGGCCCTGGACGTCACCATCCAGGCGCAGATCCTCGATCTGATGCGGGACCTGCAGCAGCGTTTCGGCATGGCCCTCATCCTCATCACGCACGATCTCGGGGTGGTGGCCGAGGTGGCGGACCGGGTGGCGGTGATGTACGCGGGACGCATCGTGGAATCGGCCGCTGCGATCCCCCTCTTCGAGGACCCGAAGCACCCCTACACCCGGGCGCTGCTGCGCTCCCTCCCGGGGGCCCGTTCGGCGCGGGAACGCCTCGAAGCCATCCCGGGGCAGGTCCCCAGTGCCCTGCGTTACCCGCCCGGGTGCCGGTTCTGCGACCGCTGTGACCTGGCCGTGGAGCGTTGCCGCGCGGAGTATCCTCCCCTGGTAGAGAAGTCTCCGGGGCACTGGTCGGCATGCTGGGTACTGCCATGAACGATGCCGCGACAAACCGCGCTCCAGCCGCCCTCGGGACGGCCGCAGCCGACACGGCCCCGCCGCCGGACGCGGGGCAGTTGCTGCGGGTGCGGGGTCTGGTCAAGCGCTTTCCGGTGCAGCGGGGTCTGTTCGGCAGGGCCGGGGGCTGGGTCCATGCCGTGGACGATGTCAGCTTCGACCTGGGGCGCGGCAAGACCCTCAGCCTGGTGGGCGAGAGCGGCTGCGGCAAGACCACCGTCGGACGCTCGATCCTGCGCCTGATCGAGCCCGATGCCGGGCACGTACACTTCGACGGCATCGACATCCTCGGCCTCGACCGCAGGGGACTCCGGGCCGTGCGCACCCGCATGCAGATCATCTTCCAGGACCCCTACAGCTCCCTGAATCCCCGCCTCAGCGTGCAGGACATCATCGGCGAAGGGTTGCGGGTCCATGGCCTCGCCCGGGGCAGCGAACTCGCCGACCGGGTCGAGAGCGTGGCGCGCCGGGTCGGGCTCGACGCGGAGGCGCTGTCGCGCTACCCCCACGAATTCAGCGGCGGCCAACGGCAGCGCATCGGGATCGCGCGCGCGGTGGTCCTGGAACCCGATTTCGTCGTCTGCGACGAGGCCGTCAGCGCCCTCGACGTCTCCATCCAGGCTCAGATCATCAACCTGCTTCGGGACTTGCAGGATGATATGGGCATGAGCTATCTTTTCATTGCACACGATCTGTCGGTGGTTCGGCACATCAGCGACTGGGTGGCGGTGATGTACGTGGGCGAGATCGTCGAGGAGGGGCCTGCGGCGGCGTTGTTTGCCCAGCCCATGCACCCCTACAGCCAGGCGCTCCTTGCGGCCGCGCCGCGGCCGGACCCGCGCCGTCGACGCGACCGCATCGTCCTGGAAGGGGATGTTCCCAGCCCGGTGAACCCGCCGGAGGGATGCCGGTTCTACGACCGCGGATGTCCGAAGCGCATGGATGTCTGCCGCATCTCGACGCCGGAGTTGCTGGCCTGCGGGTCCGAAGGCCACCGCTGTGCCTGCTACGCGGTCCACGGGGTCCCCGGGGAAGGGGAGGGGAAACGAAGGGAAACGGACACGAACGGACACGAACGGACATAGACGGGGGGGGAGGGAAGACGGGAAGGGTAGGAGAAGCACTGGGGGGTAGTGACGATGTGGACCATTTCAGGCCGGCGCTGGTGGGTTCTGGGTGTGGCGTTGGCGGCATGGCTGGCGGCGGGTCGAGGACTCGCCGCTGAAGGCCCGGCGTTGCGTTGGCTGCGGTCCCAGCCGGTGACTGTGCGCCCGGAGGGACTGGGGCTCGATCCCTTCACCGTGAGCCGGCGGGGGGAGTCCTGGGAAGCCGTGCCGGAGGACAAGGACCTGACCCTGTCCGAGGTCCGCTTCGAGGAGACCTCCTCTCTTGACCCGGCCCTGGCCGAGTTGGCATTGCGGGCGGTGGACGCGGAGGCCACCGCGACCATCCGACTGTGGCTGGCCGTCGGCGGGGAGAAGGGCCGGGAGAGCGTCTCCCCCTTCTTTGCCGAGATGCGGATGGGGGGGGATATCCGACAGAGCTGGGACGTGCGCCTGGCCGCCACGGGGGCTCCCGACCTCGAACCGGACCGCGACCGGGTCAGCCTGTGGGCCTACGAACACCGGCAGGTGCTGTCGGACCCGGAATTCGTGGCCACGATTGCGGATCACTTCTGGCACCACCAGGGTCTCGATCGCCCTCCGGGGAGCTACAACCGGCTGATCGACATGAACCTGCGCATTATCGAGCTGGCTCCCCGCGAGGCCGATGCCTACAGCACGACGGCCTGGTTGCTGTGGTCCAAATGGGTGAGCTGGAAGACGGACCCCGAACGAATGCCGGATGGGGAGGGAAAGGTCGAGAAGGCGCTGGCCCTGCTGGCGCAGGGGGAGAAACTCAACGGCAACGCCCCGGACTACCTCTACCAGGCCGGGACCGTGCTCACTCCCCTGATGCGCTTCCACCGCCCGGACCTGCACGACACGGTACGCGATTACCTCCTGCGGGCCGCCACCGCGGCCGGAGATGGTCCCCTGGCCGTGCGCACACGGCGGGCTCTGGCGGCCCACTTCTTCCTGCGGCAGGAGTACGACCAGGCAACGCTCTGGTACCGACGCCTCCTCGAAGTCGACCCTGAGAACGAAGTCGCCACCCGCCGCCTGCGCGAGATCGAGGGCCGCGAGAATGCTCCGCCTCCGGCGGCGCCCTGACGGCGAGGCCCGGGTCGGGGGGAAAGGCGACGACTCGCCCCGTCAGCCTCAATCTTCGCTCCCCTGCCGCAAGGACAGTGGAGGCGCGAGCCACCGTGCGGGCGGACAGAAACTCGGCAGCATTGGGGGGCCCCGGGCGCAGCGGGTCCACTGTGGGGGCCCGGGTTGCGTTCCGCCGGGGGTGGCGGGCGTCGCCGGCTGCCATCGAGACACGGAGTTGCGGTCCCATGGGTGCCGAAGGCAGGAGCAATGTGCTGGTGGAGGGCGGGTTGACGGCCGGCCTTCTGCGGCTGGCGGGGCCCATGTTCGTCAGTGCATTGCTACAGAATGTGCAGAGTCTCATCGACCTGTTCTGGGTGGGTCGTCTTGGGTCCCCGGCGGTGGCGGCCCTGGCCATGAGCGGCACGGTCCTGATGCTGCTGTTTCCCATGGTGATGGGGGTATCTTCGGGGACCGTTGCCCTGGTGTCGCGGGCTGTGGGTGCCGGTCGGGATGACGATGCGTCGGATGCCGCCGGGCAGTCTCTGCTTCTGGCCCTGGGTTTCGGCCTGGCGACGGGGGTCGCGGGGTTTTTCCTGGCCGGTTGGCTGTGCCGGCTGCTGGGGGCGGGTCCCGTGGTGGCGGAGTTGGGGCGTTCCTACCTGCGGATCTCGTTTGCGGGGTCCTTCAGCGTTTTCCTGTTGTTCGTCGGCAACAGCACCCTCCAGGGAGCGGGGCGCCCGCTGCTGCCCATGTGCGTCATGGCCCTCGCCAACCTCCTCAACATGGCTCTCGATCCCCTCTTCATCTTCGGTCTGTTCGGCCTGCCCCGTCTCGAAGTCCGCGGGGCAGCCCTGGCGACCGTGCTCTCGCAGATGCTGGCCGCGGCCGTAGTCCTCGGCGCCCTCGCCGGCGGCCGCATCGACGGTCTGCACGTCACCGCGCGCCGCTGGCGTTTTCATCCCCACCTCGCCTGGAGGCTCCTGCGCATCGGCATCCCCAGTTCCGGCCAGATCCTCTCCCGCAGCCTCATGTCCATGGTGCTCATGCGCATTGTCGCCTCGACGGGCATGGTCGCGGTGGCGGCCTACGGCATCGGCCTGCGTTTCCACATGATCATCCTCATGCCGGCCTTCACCCTCGGCAATGCGGCCGCGACCATGGTGGGCCAGAACCTCGGGGCCGGACAGCCCGCGCGGGCCCGGCGGGCCGCCTGGCAGGCGGTGGCCATGGATGAGGTCGTGATGGTCGCGGCGGCTCTCCTCCTGGCCCTGGCCGCACGTCCGCTGATCGCCTTCTTCGACAGTACCCCGGAGGTGGTCGAGACGGGGGCGGCCTATCTGCTCACGGTGTCGCCATTCTACGTCTTCACGGGGGTGGCCATCGTCCTGGGACGCGCCCTGATGGGGGCCGGGGACACGGTCGGTCCGATGGTGTGTACAGTGCTCTGCCTGTGGGGCTTGCAGGTACCCCTGGCGCTCCTTCTGGCGCCCACGATGGATCCCCCGACACAGGGCGTCTGGTGGGCCATCGCGGCGGCTGCCGCGGCCCATGGGCTGGTGGTGACGGCCTGGTTCGAAACCGGGCGCTGGAAGTCGAAGGCCGTATAGAGGTATGGCCCGGGACGGCGCCGACAGGCAGCGAAAGACCGCATCGATTCCGAGGCGGGCTTTCCGGAGGGAGTCGTGGTCTGCCGACAGCGGCGTTTTTGCGGGCCGCCCGGGGCAGCGTCACGGCGCGACGGTCTCGTGGGCCAGGCGGCGCAGGAAGGCGGCGTCGGCCGCATCCAGGCACGCGGGTACGAAGGGATCCGCGCCGGTCGGGTCCTCGGCGATGGTCTCGTACCAGACGCAGCCGACCAGGTAGTTGCCCCTGGCGTTGAGGTGGTTCGCGTCCAGGCGCAGCTCGGGTACGCCATCCCCGGTTTCGCGGATGGCCCAGTACCAGCCCACGGCCAGGGAATGCTCCTGCTTGGGCAGGCTCGGGGCGGCGGCAAGGCGGTAGCCGCAGTCCTCTTCCGGCCAGCGGAAGGTGTGTCCGGGGGTCATTCGGGCACTCCGGATGGCCTCTCCGGAGGGCAGGAGGCCGCAGCCGTAGCTTGCGGCGTATTGCCGGTATGCGTTGCGGATCCGCTGGTGCATGGACTCCTGGGTGAGCCCGTTCTCCGGCAGAAAGGGCGAGTCGGAGCGGTAGGCCCAGGTCTGGTGCAGCAGGATCGAGGCCTGCGGCGCCAGCTCCCGGACCTGGGCGATCAGGCGCCCCAGGTAGGGTTCGAACGTGGCGGCTCGCCAGCTCCTGTGGCTGACCTGCTGCAGGGTGACCACATCCCATGGCCGGGCCCGCAGGGCATCCTGCAGGTTGGCCTGGATCGGCTCCCCGTCCGGCGTTCTGCCGAGCGTATAGGTTTTGTATTCGGGGTGTTGGGCGCTGTATTCGGCCAGGTTCCAGTGTTTCTCCAGGGAACAGCCCCCGAGGTTGGCGCGTCCGACGTCGAAGCGCACTCTGCCGCCGCTGTCCGCGATCGGTTCCAGGTATGTCAGGGCATTGTCGGCGAAGCTGTTGCCGATGGTGAGCAGGCGGATGGTCCGCATGGGTGCCGTTCCTCCTCGGAGTATGGACCGGGTGGCAGTGGGGCCTTGGATACTGTACCACTGCCCCGGTCGAAGGGAAGGCGCCGGAGCCGGTCGTCCTCGACCGTATCCCACCCCGACCGAGGCATCACGCCCGTGGTTCCGCTGCTGTTGACACGTAGCGGCGGCCCGGTTATATTCGCGCAGCTTGACGCACCCGGCATGGCCGGGAACATGCCGCGGCGAGCCCGGACAGGGCGCCGTGACGGCCGCGGTCCCAGAGAGGGTGGTTTTGCGGGTTCCTTCCCCCCCCTCAACGCAAGGAGATGGAAGCATGGCAGCGATTCGGATGGGGATCAACGGGTTCGGGCGCATCGGACGGGCGGTATTGCGTGTTGCCGCCAGCCGGCCGGACGTCAAGGTTGTCGGGATCAACGACTTGTTCGATGCCGAGTACCTCGCCTACATGCTGAAGTATGACACCGTGTTCGGGCCGTTCAAGGGGGATGTGGTTGCCGATGGCAGCAATCTCATCATCAACGGAGAGACCGTCCGTGTGACCGGCGAGAAAGATCCCGCGGCCATCGGCTGGGGGAAGATCGGCGCCGACTACGTCTGCGAGTCGACCGGGATCTTCACCAATGCCGCCGACTGCCAGGCCCACATCCGGGCCGGCGCCAGGAAGGTCGTCATCTCCGCCCCCGTCAAGGACGACACCCCCATGTTCGTCATGGGCGTCAACCAGGACCGGTTGACCAAGGACATGACCGTGGTGTCGAACGCCTCCTGCACGACGAACTGCCTGGCCCCGGTGGTCAAGGTGCTGCACGACGCCTACGGCATCGCCGAGGGCCTGATGACCACCGTCCATGCCACCACCGCGACCCAGAAGACGGTGGACGGCCCCTCGAAGAAGGACTGGCGCGGCGGCCGTGCGGCCAGCGCCAACGTGATCCCTTCGTCCACCGGCGCCGCCAAGGCCGTGACCAAGGTCATCCCGGCGCTGAAGGGCCGCCTCACCGGCATGGCCTTCCGCGTCCCCACCATCAACGTCTCCGTCGTCGACCTGACCTGTCGCCTGGAGAAGGCGGCGGGCGCCGATGCGGACAGCGCCTACGCGGCCATCAAGGCTGCCATGAAGGCGGCCTCCGAAGGGCCGTTGCAGGGCATCCTGGGGTACACGGACGAGTTGGTCGTCTCGTCGGACTTCGTGGGTGATGCGCGCACCTCGATCTTCGATGCCGAGGCAGGCATCATGCTCAACCCGAACTTCTGCAAGGTCGTCGCTTGGTACGACAACGAGTGGGGCTACTCCAACAAGCTCGTCGACCTGATGCAGACCATGGCGGCCCTGTGAGCAAGCTCTCCGTCCGGTCCGTTCCCCGAAGTCCGGCGGCAGGCAGGTTCCCGGCCGACTCCACCGAGCCGTCCGGGTGCATTCCGTTTTCCAGCGGACGAGATGCCGGGTAAGGACTTCCGAGGCCGTCGGCGCCGTGGCGCAGGGCCGTACACCGCGGGAGATGCGCTTCTGCCATTCCCGGCGGCGAGTACTCAGACCTGGGGGGCGCCGCGCCGGCCCAGTTCCTCGACGACGTCCCGGACACGTTGGGCCTGGTCCTTGGGTACCACCAGCACCCCGTCCCGGCTCACGACTACGATCAGGTCCCTGACGCCGATGACCCCTACGGCCATCGCATCGGCCCCCGGCGCGTTGACCACGACGCAGTTGGCGGCGTCCAGGAGGACGGGGTCGCCGACCTGCACGTTGCCGTGGCTGTCACGGGGCAGGGACCGCTCGAGGGCGTCCCAGGCTCCCACATCGTCCCAGCGGAACCTGCCCCGGGCCATCAGCACGTGACGCGCGTTCTCCATCAGCGCATAGTCGATGGAGCGGTCGGGGAGGGCCTGGAACACGCGATCCGCCGTCTCGTTGTCGCCTGCCCGAAGGGCATCGGCCAGTCGCAGGCAGGCGCGGCCGAACTGCGGCTCGGCATGCTCGAACTCACCGAGAAAGCTGCTCAGACGCCAGAAGAACATGCCGCTGTTCCAGTAGAACCCGCCCCGCTCGCAATACTGCGCCGCGCTCTCCGCATCGGGTTTCTCGTGAAAGCGCAGGACCCGGAAGATCGGGAACCCCGTCCCCGCGCCCTGGATCGGTTCGGCACGGTCCCCCGTCTCGATGTATCCGTATCCGGTTTCGGGGCGTGTCGGCTGGATGCCGACGGTGACCAGGGCGGGGTGTCCGGCCGCGGCCTCGAAGGCTGCCGACACGGTGCCCTGGAAGGCGGCCTCGTCGATGATCCGGTGGTCGGCCGTGAGGATGCCCATCAGGATGTCCTCCGCTGCCGCCCCGGTGGTGGCCAGGATCGAGGCCGCGGCATACACGAGGCAGCCGGCGGTGTTGCGCTTGCAGGGCTCCCCGATGACATTCTCCGGCGGGATGCCGAGGGACGCTTCGCGGATGGGCTCGACCAGGTGCCGTGCCGTGGCGATGGTGACATCCCGGGGGTCGACGAGGGCCGTTGCCCGGTCCACGGCCTGCGCCAGCAGGGAACGGTCCGGCGAGGCCAGGTTCAGGAGTTGCTTCGGGCGGGAGGTGCGGGACAGCGGCCAGAAGCGTTGTCCCGATCCTCCGGCCATGATGACGATGGTGCGGTGCACTGGACCCTCCTTTGGAGCCGGCTGTCGGCAGCCGCTGCAAACCAGGCAATGTGGGGGGCGCCTCGGCTCCTGTCAAGGGCCGGAACCGCCGGCGGGCGCATGTCAGCTCCGTAGGTTCCCATGCCGCACGAGTTCTGCCACACCGCATGTGTCCACCCGAGAACCCCGGGGACATGGCTGCTTGCAGAGAGGCGGCCGGAGTCC
>JAFGRS010000208.1 GCA_016935045.1 Lentisphaeria bacterium
AGTTGTGGATGGTGTGGTGATATCCCCGCAGGTAGAACCCCGCCCCGGCGCTGAACCGCACACTGCAGTTCAGAAAGGCGTTGTCGTGCCCGCCGACGAAGATGCCGGTCTCCCCGGAACGGATGGTGTCGCGTCCCTCCTCGATCTGGCCGATGCTGTAATGCCGGGTGTAGTGGGCGATATGCGTCAGGTGACAGCCCTCGACGGTGCAGTGGGCTGAGTCCTCCAGTTTCAGGGAGGAGGCGGCGATCTTCAAGCCGCGGAGATGGATGTGCTCGCGGTGGCTGAGGTCAAAGGCAAGGTGGCGCGCCTTGGCCTCGACGGTCGTCGGCCGGCCCGGGCGCCGCGGGATGAGAACCAGGGCGTTCTCTTCCCAATGCCATTCGCCGGGCCGGTCGAGGGCGTTCCGGTGCCCCACCAACATGCCGCGCCCCTCCTCCGGCTTGTATGTGCCGCCGTATGCCGGGCCAAACCACCATGTCCGCGTCCGGTCCCCTACCCTGATCCCGCCATCTCCGGAGGCCTCGACGATCCCCGTCTGCGCCGCCCACCCCTGGTAGTGGACACCGTAGTAGCAGGCGCCCTTCCAGTGATTCTCCGGGAATCCCTTCAGGAGCTTGCCGGTAATCCGTCCCGGCGCGGTCGCAGGTTCCGGGATGGAGAGTTCGGCAAAGGTCGGCCACAGGGGCGAGAGGTCGGCTACGTACATTTCGAGGCCCGGGTCCGGGGTGTTGGGATGCCGGGCCTCGATCATCACCTGTCCGTCCGCGAAAACCTGGTTGCGCCCCACCCCCAGGGACCACGGCATGGCGGCGCGCCAGATCCCTTTCTCGGCGTCCTCCAGCGTCCATCCCTGCACCGGATCGCAGCCGCTGACCACCGCCGGATCGCCCGGGTCCGCGGACGACACCGCAATGGGGGCTTCGGCCGTGCCGCTGCGCGGGAAAACGACGGTCTCACGGTAAACCCCGGCACACAGGAGGAGCGTGTCCCCCGGCTGCAGACGATCCACCCCTGCCTGTACCGTGCGCAG
The DNA here is from genome assembly GCA_016935045.1 of Lentisphaeria bacterium. Lineage (GTDB taxonomy): Bacteria > Verrucomicrobiota > Lentisphaeria > Oligosphaerales > JAFGRS01 > JAFGRS01. The sequence goes on from JAFGRS010000208.1 coordinate 1,034, forward strand.
GACCCGGCCCGGAGCAGGCGAAAGCCCGTCGTGCATATCGTCTCCGGCGGGGGACACGAAGTACACGCTGCCACCCACGGCTGCCGCGGCCAGAGCAATCCCCAGGGCCAGTGCCAGTCTTGCCATCGTCTCACCCCTCCGGTTCAAGTACTCGCACACGAAACTGCGATGCCATTGCCGGACGCGTCGGCAGAGGCAGCGACAGAATACCCTACCCGGCGGCAGCGGAATGGACACCACAAGGCAACCGGAAGTCGGTCCCGCGAGCCGAGCGGGACAGTCTTGCGTATTGTAGTAGGTCCCGCGAGCCGAGCGGGACAGTCTTGCGTCTTGTGGTAGGTCCCGCGAGCCGAGCGGGACAGTCTTGCGTCTTGTGGTAGGTCCCGCGAGCCGAGGGCGACTCTCTCCCGGATTGCGCCACTCGGCTCGTGGCGCCTACCCGGGTACTCTCTCGTTTTCCGCCTATGCAGGTGTTCTGAGCAGGCGTGCAAGGACCTCTGAGCCTGCTCCCGGTCCGGCGGCGCCCGTCGCCGCGCTCCATACCGGTTGCCTATGTCCCTTCCGTGCCACCGAACATCGGCCCAGCCGCATGATCGCACCCGATCCCGTCGCCGCCGTCAGTCGTCACGAGCCGCAAGCGATCCGCCCCCGCGATCTGCACGTCCACCGGCAAGGGCGTATCCCCCAGCCGCCGCACATCGCTCTCATACACGCGTTCCCAGGCCCCCTGCCGCCGCACCTCGACGGCAAAGCCCGCCGAACCCCGGCCGTAGGCATGCATGCTGTCGTCGATGCCGACGAGAGCCGTCAGCCGCTTCGCACGGCTCAGGTCGCCGTCCAGGGCAAAGGTCATCCGACCGATATTTCCATCCGGACCCTCGGCAGGATGCAGGAGAATACCCCTGGCGAAACTGCGGCCCCCCAAGACCAAGGGGCCACCGGTGTGGTTCCGGTCGCGGCGGCAGCCCGAGGCATGTCCCACCAGCTCCAGTTCCTCGAGGTCGCCCAGGGGCACGCCTCCCGCCCGCAACACCAGTCGCATGAAGGAGGAGGTCACGGTCGCGGAACGTACCGATTCGGTGCCGCGAGTCACAAAGGACGCGGCCTTGACCGTGGCGCTGTCCGTGAGGGTCAGGGGGGCGGCGTACACGGCCGATCCCGGGCCGGGTTCCGTGCCGTCGAGGGTATAGCGGAGGATACAGGGGGGCTGCCCCGGCACAGGCGTGGGACGCAGAAGGACGGTTACCGCCACGGTGAACCCTCGGTCGCCAGGGATCAGGACCGGCCGCGGCGCGCGCAGAGGAACGGCTGCGCGCACGTCGTCCACCCGCAGGCCGATGTCCGCAAAGGGAATGGGCTGGAATCCCAGAGCTACGGCAGGGGAATCCGGCGACAGACGGAAATCCTGCCCCGCCAGGTCCGCAAAACCCGGATCCTCTGCCGTCAGAACGTTACCCGACGCCTGGAACAACGCCTGTGTTGCAGCATCGCCCCGACGGTACGTCCGCGGTGTTCCCTCCCCCCCGGGTGCCCCCGTGAACACTACCGGATCGGCAATCACGTTCCGTTCGACCCGGACGTGGTCAAGACTCGCCTGCGGCCCCAGGGCCAGAAAATGCTCTCCGAGGCTCACGTTCCGGCAGATGAGGTTGTCCCTGGGCAGGGCCCGCTCGAGCCAATGATCTTCGCCCTTGGCGAAGTCCCGGGCCAGCTGCGCCAGTGCCGGATAGCGGGTGCTGTAGGGGGGGCGGTCATAGGCCACTTCCGCCAGCCTCTCGACCATGCGCCAGTTCCCCCCCTCACAGAACTTCGCCTTGTCCATCCAGACCTGGAAGCGCAGGCCGCGCCGGCAATCGAGGAAGAGGTTGTTCTCGATCACCATGCCACGGCCGCTGTTGCTGTGGAACACCTGGTCGACGTCATAGAACACATTGCCATACAGATGGATGCCGCCGCAGGGAAGATCGGGGTAGACGGTGAAACAACCCAGCTTCCCGGGAGCATGGATGTTGTGGAAGTAGTTGTGGCAGTTCTCCACGGTGTGGTCCCCTCGCGCCAGGGGCTTCCGGTCTCCCCCCTCCAGCACGATCCCGGTGCTCCCCACGGCGTATACGTCACAGCTCCGTACCGTATGCCCGGTTCCCCCGTTGACCGCGATGCCCGTGCCGCCGACGTTGCGGACCACACATCCCGATACCGTACACCTCGCGCCTCCCCTGATCTCGACGGCGCATGGTAGGGCGGCCGAGGCCAAATCGCCTTCCGCGCGGTGTCCAGTGTGGCCACCTGCTGGTATTCGTCCCGCCAGTCGTGGAACCAGTACCCGTGCATCCAGACGTCCTTGACGCCGGCCCAGCCGTCGGGACGGTCCCCGGCGTAACGGAAGGGACCTTCGTATCGGTTCCAGTCCGGACGCTTCGGGTCCGACACCGGACGCTTGCGCACCGCGTCCTCCGGGACGTCCGCGATGCGCAGCCACTCCTCGTTCGGATAGCGCGCCAACTCCATGTGCCGCTCGGCGAAAAACAACTCGGCCCGGTGCACCCCCGGTGGAACGCCCCCGAAATCCTCGACGCCGGGCGCCCGAATCTCACGGCGCCGGCGTCAGGGTCAACCCACGCACATTCATCAGCGCTCCCCGAAAGGAGTCCGGCACGACCTCGACCGCTACGTCTCCCGCGGGCAGCACCACCGTGCCCACCTCGACGGCAGCGTAGGTCCGCATGCCGCCGGTGGCCTGCGTCACTCCGCGCACGGACCCTGTACCGCAGCGCACGGTGAAGCCGATACCCGGATTCGTACAGCCGTACGCAAAGGAGATCCGGTAGGTCCCCGCCTTCACCCCGCGGAGCAGCCAGCGCGGTGTGTCGGCCGCGTGAAACCACGCTCCCAAATTGCCTTTGTCCGGTTGGTAGCGCAAGGCCCCGGCCACCGAAGCCGTTTCGGGAGTGAGACGGAGTACCCCCTCCGCATCAGCGGTCACGGGGGTCCCCGGGCGTCGAGGACCACCCGTGCTGAGGGGTCCATCGAGATCGAGGTCGTCCCCCACCTCGGCCTGCAACTGCCGCAGTTTCCGCCGCAGGCGTTCCATGGTCTCCTCCGTCTCGGGCCTTGCCGACAGATCCGTGGTTTCCCAGGGATCCGCGCGCAGATCAAAGAGCTGTGTCCTGCCTGCCACAGGATAGACGATCAACTTCCACTCCTGCGTCCGCACCATGCGCTGGAAGTGCCGGTACGAGCCGAACACGGCGTCGTGGACCGGGGACTCCGAGCGCCCCGTTAGAAGGGGTGAAAGGCTCGGAAACTCGACCGTTTCCGGCAGAGGGATCGCGGCCAGCTCACAGGTGGTCGCATACAGACTGTGGAGGTAGACAAGCTGGTGTATCCGCCGCCCCGGCGTCAGCCCGGGACCGCAGAGAATCAGCGGCATGCGGATGGAGTGGTCGTACTGATTCTGTTTGCCCATCAACCCGTGCTGCCCGACCGCCAGGCCATGGTCGGAACTGCAAAGGACATAGGTGTTGTCGGCCAGACCATGTGCTTCCAGGGCATCGAGGATACGCCCGATCTGAACATCGAAGTGCGTGATGATCGCATAGTACTCCGCCCGGTGCAGACGCACCGCCTCGGGCGTACGCGGAAAGGGGGCAAGTCTCTCGTCCCGAATGCGCTTGTCGCCCTGGTCGAAGGGATGCTCGGGGAGATAGGACGGCGGCAGCCCGATGCGGTCGGGAGGGTACAGGTCCAGAAACCTCCGCGGCGACTGCCGGGGATCGTGTGGTGCGTTGAACGAAACGTAGAGGAAGAACGGCCGCTGCCTGCGCTCGGGCCGCCCCAGAAACTCGATGGCCTTGTCGGCATAGAGTTC
>JAFGRS010000209.1 GCA_016935045.1 Lentisphaeria bacterium
CCCTTGGAACAGCCTTCTACGAGGGTAGCGCATTGCGCCTCGTACGGGTCTGGGGAGAGGGACCTACGGAGCTGACATGCGCCCGGCAACGCATCGCAATGCTCGAGTGTACATGGGACGGCGCGCCGCCCGGGGACCGTGCGGCCTACGGGAGGGCGACGCTCCGCGGAGCCGTCCCACGGTGAGGCGGGACTGCGCCGCCGCAGGGGCTTTTGCGGGAAGAGGCCTGGAACCCTATTGTGTTTCGGCCGATCCGTGCGGTCACGCGAGTTGCCTCGGCAGCCGCCAAGAGCAGGAAGACACCGTGAGAATCCCCTCAGACTGGCACATCCACTCCCGCAACTCCTGCGACCAGGCCCGCCTGGGCATCGAGTACGTCGTCCGGGGGGACCCACTGGCCCATGTACGTGCCCTTCGACAGGGACCGGATCATCCGCGACTACCAGCGCCAGAACCTGTTCCTGGCACTGCACCCTCTGGTCGACATCGTGGCCCACCCCTGGTGGTGGATGGGACACTGGCGAGACGAACAGGGAAACTACCCGGCCGAGCCCTGGTTCGACGACTTCCGCCGCATCCCGCGTTCCATGCACGACAAGTTCGCCCCGGGGGACGGGTGTTTTCCGGTCGCCCGGAGGCGGGCCGTGGCCGGAAAACGGGGGGAGCGCCGTGCTGCGGGGGGCGGGTGTTTTCCGGTCGCCCGGAGGCAGGCCGTGTTCACGGTGGTGGGGCCGATTCTCCTGCTGCCGCGGATGGCGGTGCATGCCCGCACGCTATACTGGCGGGCGGTGTGAGGCGGCAGGCCTCTGCTGGGCGCAGAGGTCCGTGGTCGCACGGGCAGCCAGGAAGGGGTTCGCCATGGCAGACTCCCGTATGCGGTCGGTTCCCGTTCTCGTGAGTCTTGCCTGCGGGTTGGTGCTGGCGGCCGCCGGCGCCGGCGAGGCCGTTCTGCACACGGAGCAGTGGGCGAATACCGACGACGCCTTTGCGGAGTTCGCCGGGGTGGTGGAGGAGAGCCAGATCCGGAACCTCCTTTCCCGCAAGGGCGTGCAGTTCCACGACGGGCAGAGTGTGGGGGACGTGTCGGCATTGGCCGACGGTGCCGCGGGGGTGCGCGGCGGGGATGGCCGGGTGGGTCTTGGCGGGCAACCGTCCGTGATCACCTGCTACCTGGGCCGGGCGACCCCCATCCACCGGGTCGGCTTCCATACCTTTAATATCGATGCGCGCGCGAACCAGGATTACGAGGTGCGCTTCGCCGACAACAGCGCCGCGCCCGGCAAACGTCCGGGTTTTTCGGAGGACGCGGCCCTTACCGTTGGGGAGCATGTCATCGGCCCGGACAGCGGGGGTTTCCACAGTTGGTTCGCGAGGGACGACGGCCAGCCGATCGTCGCCGCCGCGGATTGGGTGCAGTTCCGCATCTGGTGCACGTACAACCTGAAGGCCGGTCATCCGGCGCGCAGCGGCAGGGCCGAGGGCTGGACCGCCGGCATCGAGCTCGAGGTTTTCGGGGGGCCGGAGGATGTGCTGGTTCTCAGCCCGGAGCAGAAGGCAAGGCGTGAGGCCCTGCGGCGGGCGCCGCGGGAGCCGGCATTCGAGAGACGGGCCAGTTGGCAGGAGACGATGCAGGCAGCGCGTGAGGAGATCGTGCGCTGGGAGACGATGCTCGATGTGCTGCAGGTTGGTGATGGCGGGGTCTCCTTCGGGGCCTGGCACGTGATCGGTCCTCTGGGGGACGCGGCGGAGATCACCCTCATCGACCGCCTGCGGGAGATCGACCTGGGGGCGGAGTACGGCGAGCAGAAACGGCGCTGGCGCCCCATGTCCGAACTGAAGGACGGGGAGATCTGCGACGTTGCCGCACTGGCCGCCGCGGCGCCGGGCCAGACCCTGTTTCTGGCCCGTCCCATCACCGTGGAACAGCCCTTCGACTGGCGCAACCCCTTCTGTGTCAGCGTGGGACTTGCCGATGGCTGGCTCATGGTGACACCTCCCCGTCAGGGAGTGGGAGGCAAGCAGCGCCCCGTCCACCCCAACCAATACCTCCTGCGCCTGGGGCTCGGACCGGGGGACTACGTGCTGTTCTCGCGTCTCACGGTGCAGCCTGACGGTACCGCACCCCTGTGCGTGACGCCCCACTGCGCCAAGGGCCGCCCGTCGGCCGGCTCTCTCGACGCCCGTCTGCGTCGTCGACAGGGGCTCATGGGACGCCTGCGCCGGGAGTTCGCGGATCCGTGCAGCCTGGTCCAGATGGACTGGGAGACCATGGACAGCGTCTGGCTGGCTTTCCGCCGGCATGCCATGTCCCGGATCGAGTACTTCCTTACGGACTGGGCCCCCGGCCACCCCGAGGCAATTGCGCAACGCTATGGGGAAGCCACCGGTCTGCGTCGGGAGGCACTCCGGGGGGAGCTGGGAGGATACGAGGCGGCCATCGTGGCGCGTGTGAGCCCCTGGCTGGCAGCGTTGCCCGAGGTCGCGGTGGCCGCCGACACGCCCGCACCGCTCGCCCTGACGCAGGCCCGGGCGCGCTACTACGATCTGTGCACAGTGCAGGAGGCCGCCAGGGAAGCCCACCGGATCGAGTCCATCGGGCTGGCGGTAGCCGACCAGCAGCGGACCTTTGGCGGGGACTACCCCAAGGGGGAGCAATACGCCCGGACGGTGGCGGCCCACCGCGAACGCATGGACGCTCTGTGGCCCCGTCTTCTGGCCCGACCGGGGGAGACGCTGCCGGAGCTGATGTCCCTGCGGGAGGATGTCGGGCGGGATGCGCAGGAGATCCTGCTGGGCAATCCCGTGCTCCGTTTTGACAGCCTGTTGATGGCCCGGGGCGGGCCCTGGTTCAACGCCAACTGGAGCGGCCCCAACAACCTGGGCAGCGAGCTGGTGGCGCTTTCGCCGGTGCGTCCGGACGGGGACGTGAGGGTGATCCACAAGGGCAGCCGGATCAGCGACTTCGATCTGCACTTTGGGGGTGAGAGGATCCTCTTTTCGGACGGCCGTTTTCTGCAGGAGGTCCACGTGGACGGGTCCGGTCTGCGGCGGATCTCGCGGCAGGACGACGAGCATGTGCAGCACTTCGACGGTTGCTACCTGCCCAACGAGCAGATCCTGTTCGTATCGACGGCATGCGAGCAGGCCGTTCCGTGCACCGGCCAGTGGTACGTCGGCAACATGCACCTGATGGCGCCCGACGGCACGGGGGAACGCCGGCTGGCCTTCGACCAGGACCACAACTGGAACCCCTGCGTCCTTCATGACGGCAGGGTCATCTACACACGCTGGGAATACACCGACACACCGCACTACTTCTCCCGCCTCCTGTTCCGCATGAACCCCGATGGCAGCGGCCAGATGGAGTACTACGGCAGCAATTCCTACTGGCCGAACGCCATGTACTGGCCGCGTCCCATTCCCGGGCATCCCACGCAGGTGGTTTGCATCGTCAGCGGCCACCACGGGGTTTCGCGGGAAGGGGAGCTGGTGCTTCTGGATCCCGCCTTGGGACGTCACGAGGCCGATGGGGTCATCCAGAAGATCCCCGGCCGGGGGCGTCCGGTCGAAGCGGTGATTGCGGATGGACTGGTGAGCGAGGTGTGGCCGCGCTTTGCCGCCCCCTATCCGCTGGCCGAGCCCGGCAGCAACCGGGGGGCGGGGAAGTACTTCCTGGTGAACTGCCGCGAGCGGCCCTGGTTGTCCTGGGGCATCTATCTGGTGGATGTGTTTGACAACCTGACGCCCCTGCTGCTGGGACCCTATTGCCAGGCCACGCCCCTGCGGCCCCGGCCCCGGCCCCCCGAGGTGCCGCCCAGGGTCGACCTCAAGAAGACGACGGGGTGCGTGTACATGACCGACGTGTATCGGGGCCCGGGCATCGCGGGCTGCGAGCGGGGGACCATCAAGGCCTTGCGCCTGGGGGTCCACCACTACCGCTACGGCGGCAACGGGGACACCTATGCTTCGTCCCTGGACGGGGGCTGGGACGTGAAACGGATCCTGGGCACGGTGCCGGTGCACGCGGACGGCAGCGCCTTCTTCGAGGTCCCCGCCAACCTGCCGATCTTCGTGCAGCCCCTGGACGACGAGGGCAAGGCCCTGCAGACCATGCGGAGCTGGTTCACGGTGATGCCCGGAGAGACGCTGGCGTGCGTAGGCTGTCACGAACCGCAGAATGCGGGTGTGCCCGCGGTCTACAATCGGGCCGGTCAGTCCGCGCCGGCACCGCTGCGTCCCTGGCATGGTCCGGCACGGGGATTCGGCTTCGATCAGGAGGTTCAGCCGGTTCTGGACCGTCGCTGCGCGGGCTGCCACAACGGCGAGCCCCGTCCCGATGGCCGGGCGATCCCGGATCTGCGGGCCAAGAGCCTGCATCCGGGGTACGACGGGCGCTACAGTCCCTCCTACAGGGCGTTGCACCCCTATGTTCGGCGGGCCGGCTTCGAGTCGGACTACCACATGCTGCGCCCGGGGGAGTTCCAGGCCGACACCAGTGTCCTGGTGCAGATGCTGAAGAAGGGCCATCACGGCGTGGAACTCTCCCGGGAGGACTGGGAGCGACTCTACACCTGGATCGACTTCAACGTGCCGTACGCGCCGAATTGGCGCCAGAGTCACCAACCCCCCAGCGACGAACAGGTGGCGCGCCGGGCCAAGTACAAGAGACTCCACGCCAACCTGGACGACCGCGACGAAGAGGTGTTGCCGGCCCCCCCTGTGGCTGCGTTCCTGCCCCCCTCCGGCCCGGAGGGACCGCCTCCCTCCCCGCCCGCCCCGGAGGGCTGGCCGCTGACGGCCGAAGGGGCCGCCGCCCTCCAGGCCGCGGCCGGGCAGGCGCCCCTCGAACTGGACCTGGGGGAGGGCATCACCCTGGCCTGCGTCCCGGTTCCGGCGGGGCGTTTCCTGGCCGGCGACGCCGGCGGCGCTCCGGACGAGAACCGGGTGCGGGAGGCGGCCGTGACCCGCCCCTTCTACATTGGCCGCTTCGAGGTGACCAACGAGCAGTATGCTCGGTTTGACCCGGAACACGACAGCGCCTACATCGACGCGCGGAACAAGGATCGTTACACCCGGGGCTACCCGGTGAACGGTCCCCGGCAACCCGTGGTGAGGGTATCCTGGGACCGGGCCCATGCCTTCTGCGCCTGGCTCAGCGCCCGTACGGGACTGCCCTGCGGTCTACCGACGGAGGTCGAATGGGAATGGTCCTGCCG
>JAFGRS010000210.1 GCA_016935045.1 Lentisphaeria bacterium
GAAGCTTCGCCCTCCAGTCCGAACCGAGTACGCGACGCCCCATCCCCTGGAGGGCGAAGCTCCTGCTGAGCCGATTCTCAAATTGGACTGAGGCATTGCCGCGCGCGGTGCGCAGGACTTGACAGATGGTGCAGGCACCCCACATTGGAACACAGCGTCGACGTCAGCGGTGCAACACCCATTCACGGAGAGGTCTTGCCATGCGCCTCGTGATGTTCTCGAAGATGCTCAAGGAGAAGTCCCCCGAGGAACTCATCCGTCTGGCCCGGGAATGGGGTCTGGACGGCTACGACCTCTGCGTGCGCCCGGGCTATCCCGTCAGTCCCGAGAATGCCGCCGAGGAACTGCCGCGGGTGGTGCGTTTGCTCCGCGCCGAGGGGCTGGACATCCCCATGGTCACGGGCAACTTCGACCTCCTCGAACCGGAGCATCCGACGGCCGAGCCGCTGCTGCATGCGATGGACCTTGCCGACGTTCGGCTGCTGAAACTGGGCTATTTCAAGTATGATCCGACAAAGCAGGACTATCAGGCCGAGGTATCCCGGGTGCGCAGCGCCTTCGGCCGCTGGCAGGAGGCTTCGCGGCGGCACAACGTACGCATCTGCTATCACACCCACAGCAACCGCTGCATGGGGCTGAACGCCGCCGGACTCGCGCACCTCCTCGAAGGCTTCGACCCCGCGTGTCTCGGCGCCTACCTCGACCCGGCGCACCTGGTGGTGGAGGGCGAGGACATTGCCACCGCCCTGGGCATGGTGCGCCCCTGGCTCAGCATTGTGGCAGTCAAGGACGTGCTGCTGCGCCGGGTCGAGAAGAACGGCCACGGCAGCGTGTCCCGGGACTGGGTGGTTGCCGGAGAGGGTGTGGTGGACTGGACCCAGGTGTTCGAGAGTCTGGGGAAGGTGGGGTACGGGGGGCCCGTGTCGGTGCACTGCGAGTTCCGCGTGGCGCCGGAGGACTTTCCGGGCGCCGCGGCACGGGAGGTCGCCTTCTTCCGGCGTTTCGTGCCTTGAGACGCGGGAGTTCCGTTGCCATGCCGAAACCACGCACGCAGGCAGGCCGGCACGCGCCGCCGGAAACCGGAAGCTCCACCGACGGCAATGCCCGGGAGGCCGCGGGGGCAACCCGGCCGGCGTCCTCCGGCGATGCATCCGGGACACCGTCCGACGTCCTCGCCCGCGGCGGCGGGGCCCCCCGTTCGATGCTCGGGGTCGTGCGCGAACCGGCTCGGGACGTCCCGGTGCTGGGCGAGTACGGTGTGGTTGTATGCGGGGGCGGCCCGGCCGGAGTCGCGGCCGCGACGGCCGCGGCACGGGCCGGGGCACGCACGCTCCTGATCGAGCAGCACGGGAGCCTCGGGGGGATCTGGACCAGCGGTCTGCTGGCCTACTTCCTTGACTACGCGAACAAGACGGGCCTGATGGCCGAGATCATCCAGACCCTCGAGGCGCGGGGCGCCCGGGCCGCGCACCCGCACGGGCAGCCCTCGAATGCCTTCGATGTCGAGGAGGTGCGCCTGTTCATGGACGAACTCTGCCTCGGCGCCGGAGTCGAGATCCTCCTCTATTCCCGTGTTGCCGGGGCCGTCGTCGAGAACGGCCGCCTGACCCACGTCCTGGTCGAGTCCAAGTCCGGCAGGGAAGCGGTGCGGGCACGGGCCTTCGTGGACTCGACTGGCGACGGGGACCTGGGGGCCCTGGCGGGATGCTCCTACGATGTGGGGCACCCGGAGACCGGGGCCACGCAGCCCATGAGCCTCATTTGTCTGCTGACCGGCATCCGCAGGGCGGAGGTGGCTCCCTACTTCCACCAGCCGGGCGACGCGTGGGCCCAGCCCAAGGACCGCCTGCGGGAGGCCATGGAACGGGGTGGGCATTCCCCGTCCTACGGTAAGCCCTCGCTCTTTCCCGTTCGCGACGACCTGTTCCTTCTGATGGCCAACCACGAGTACGGGGTCCGAGGTACGGATGCCCGGGACCTGACCGCGGCAACCCTCCGCGCGAGGGGCGAACTGCACCGCCTCGTCGGGGGGCTGCGCGGTCTGGGTCCTCCTTGGCAGGACCTCCGCATCGTGGCAACGGGAGCCCAGATCGGGGTCCGCGAGGGCCGACGCATCCGCGGACGTTACAGGGTGACCCTCGATGACATGCTCGCCGGCGTGCGCCACGAGGACGCCGTGTGCCGGGTGACCTTCGGCATCGACGTCCATGCCACGGACCCGGCCCGAACCAAGGGCATCGAACCCCATGGCCATCGCACGCAGCCGTACGACATTCCCCTGCGCGCCCTGATCGCGGGGGAGGTCGAGGGGTTGTTCCTGGCCGGCCGCTGCATCAGCGGTGACTTCCTGGCCCATTCGAGTTACCGTGTGACCGGCAATGCGGTGGCCATGGGCGCAGCCGCGGGCAGAGCCGCCGCGATGGCCGCAAGCGGCCGCTGAACCGGCCCGTTGCGGCCGGAAACCACGCTTCGGGCGCCGGCCACGGCCGCGGAAACCGACACGCACCGAAGACACGGAGACCCACACCGATGCAACCTGCACCCCGTCGTTTTCCGGCCGCGTTTGCCGCCGGACTGTGCCTGTTGGCGGCCGGCAGCCTGGCGGCGCCCCTGTCCGGCCCCATTCTCGACCTTGGCTTCGACAGCTTCCACGGCACGACGACCCCCGATGCATCGGGCCGGGGAAACGACGGGTTGGTGATTGCCGGTCTGCAGGTCAAGGGGGTACGGGGTACGGCGCTGGATTTCTCGCTGCCCAACGCCAGCGTGATGTGTGACGCGACGGGTTCCCTCGAGCTTCCCGGTCCCCTTTCCCTGGAGGCCTGGGTCTGCACGAAGGGCACGGCGACGGGGAGCTTCGGCACGGTGATACGCAAGGAGGAGGCCTACGCCCTGAGGTTCAACGGCAGCCAGATCGGACTGCTGCTCTGGATGAACGGCAAAGTCCACTACCTGCACAGTCCTCCCCTCGACATCCGGCCGGGCGCCTGGATGCACCTCGCCGGCACCTTCGACGGCCAGGCCATGAGGCTGTACGTGGACGGCCGCGAAGTCCCCTCCTCGCCACAGCCGCTCGAGGGGACCGTGGACCGCAGCGGAGCCCCCTGCTGCATCGGTTCCTGCCGCGGCGGCAATGCCTTCCAAGGCCTGGTGGACGAAGCCAGGGTGTACGCCCGGGCCCTGGCCCCGGCAGAGATCTCCGACGCGCACGCGGCCGGCCTGGAAGCGCTGGCCCGGGAACAGGCCGTCGTCGTCGAGCCCCGGGAGATCGGGGAACGCCCGCAGCCATTCCGGAAGCCGCCCCGGGAGATCCGGGCGGTCGTCCCGGGGTTCCTGTGGGTCGACGCGGAGGACTTCGCGGAGTACGGCGGCTGGGTCCTGGACACGCAGTTTGTCCACCTCATGGGATCCGCATACCTCCTTGCCGCCGGCGTGGGCACCCCCGTGAGCGACGCCGGCACCCGTTTGGATCTCCCCGAGGCCGGACGCTACCGGGTCTGGGTGCGCACCCGGAACTGGTCCCCCCCGCACGCCCCGGGGCAGTTCCTGGTCCGCGTCGACGACAGACCCCTCCCGAGAGTCTTCGGCAAGGTGAACTCCGGCGCCTGGACTTGGGAGAGCGGGGGCGAGTGCGACCTCGCCGCCGGGACGCACAGCCTGGCCCTGCGGGACATGACCGGGTACTACGGTCGCTGCGACGCCATGCTGCTGACGACGGACCTGCAGTACGTCCCCCCCGAAGGCAGCGAAGACGTCTGCCGCGAACGCGCCCGGCTGTGCGGGTTCTCTCTCGATCCCGAACCCGCGGGAGACTTCGACGTGATCGTGGTCGGGGCGGGTTCGGCCGGTTTTCCGGCAGCCCTGGCCTCGGCCCGGCTGGGCTCGCGCACCGCGCTGATCCAGAACCGTCCGGTCCTGGGCGGCAACGCCAGCAGGGAGTGCGGGGTGCCGCTGAACGGGGCGGCCAGCGGACACCCCAATGCCCGGGAAACCGGCATTGCCGAGGAGGTCGGAAGGGTCCGTGCCCGCCATGGCTACCGCTCCTACAGCGAACCCTTCCGCCTGCTGGCCGACGAGGAGCCGCGTCTCGAAGTCTTCACCAACCGGCATGTCTTCGCCGTCACCATGGCGTCGCCTACGCGCATCGCCTCGGTCCGCGCCGTCGACACCCTCACCGGGCGTGTGTCGGAGTACACGGCCCGGCAGTTCGTGGACTGCACGGGCGACGGCTGGGTCGGGTACTTCGCCAAGGCGGAGTTCCGTCTCGGGCGGGAGTCGCGGGACGAATTCGACGAGGACCTGGCCCCGGCGGAGGCGGACAGCCAGACCATGAGCGGCTGCCTGATGGGCAACGGCCTCGGGTTCCGGGCAGCGGACAGCGGTGCCCCCGCCCCCTTTGTGCGCCCCCCCTGGGCACGGGAAATCCCCGAACTCGAAGGGCCGGGCCGGAAGCTCCGCTCCATCAGCGGGGGAGAATGGTGGCTGGAACACCCGAACACCATCGACGACATCTGGCAGGCGGAAGAAGCCCGGGACGAACTCATCAAGATCGCCTTCAGTTACTGGGACTGGATCAGGAGCCGCAGCCGCATGCGCGAGCAGGCCGCCAACTACGCGCTGCAGCACATTCCCATCATGGACGCCAAGCGGGAGTCCCGACGGCTGGTGGGGGACTACATCCTGAACCAGAGGGACTGCCAGGAAGGCCGGGTCTTTCCCGATCGCATCGCCTACGGCGGCTGGCCCCTCGATGTCCACCATGCGGAAGGCATCTTTTCGGGCGCCGGGGGTTCCTTCCACTGCAATGCCCGCGTCCCCATCTACACCATCCCCTACCGCTGCCTCTACTCCCGCAACCTCGAGAACCTCCTCTTCGCGGGACGCTGCGCCAGTGTCAGCCACATCGCCCTCGGCTCCATCCGGGTCCAGAGCACCCTGGCCACCCTGGGCCAGGCCGCCGGGACCGCGGCGGCCCTGTGCAACGCCCTCGGGACCACCCCCCGGGGAATCTACCGGGACCACATCGGGGTGCTGCAGCAACTGCTGCTCAAGAACGATCAGACCATCCCCGGAATCCGCAACGAGGACCCCGCCGACCTCGCCCGAACCGCCACCGCCACCGCCTCGAGTACCGCCGCCGTGGTGCTGTTCAGCGCCGCCGACATCGAGCGTGAGGCGGGCCACCCCCTGGACCA
>JAFGRS010000211.1 GCA_016935045.1 Lentisphaeria bacterium
CCGGGGCCAAGGGGACAGACCGCTTTGGGTATGCCCGCCTTGCCCCCGGTGGTCCCCGGCATCCAAATCCGCCTCGGCCAACGTCAGCGTATTTCCGTCCGCGAGTACTTAGGCCCCGCACCGGATACGGGACGGCACCTTGCAAACCGGTGCCGGTGGTGAGAACGTAGAGGTGTGCGGCTGTCGGCCGGGGTTTTGGCGGGCCTTCATGGGCGAGGTCCGGTTTGCCGGGGCATCGAGACGGGGGTTCGGGTTCATGAAGCGATGCGTGCTGTGGTTTGCGATTGTGGTCCTGTTCCCGGGCGGTACTCTCCTGGCCGAGGAGATCGGTCCCGTTCGCGGGCTGTCGGATCGGGCTCGGGACGGTCTGCTCAAGGCAGGGCGTTACTGGGCCGAGAAGGTGGCGTCCCATGGGGGGTTTGTCTGGGAGTACAGCACCGATCTGGCGACCTGGCGCCGGGGGGAGAGCAAGGACCTGCCCGCGAGCACCAACTGGGTGCAGGCGGGTACCCCCATGATGGGGGAGGCCTTCCTGCTGGCGCACACGGCAACCGGCGATGCGCGGATGCTGGAAGCCGCCTTGGCGGCGGGGCATTGCCTGGAGTACGGTCAGCTCGAATCGGGGGGTTGGCACTACAGCATCGAGCACGACCCGCTCCGGGTCCGGGCGTGGTATCACCATCTGGGGGACGCCGGCAAGGGGCGCCTCAACACCACGACGTTCGACGACGACAATTCCCAGTCCGCGCTGCGCTTCCTGATGGAACTGGATCGTTACGTCGATGATGCCCGCATCGACGGAGCCATCGCCCGGGCCTTGGCCTTATTCCTCCAGGCCCAGTACCGCGGCGGGCCCTGGGATGGCGCCTGGCCCCAGCGCTACCCGCCGCCGGAGAAGGGCTACGGGGCCTTTCCAACCTTCAACGACAACACCATGAGCGATTGCGTCAGGACCGTCCTCAAGGCCTACCGGTTGTATGGTCGGCAGGACACCCTCGACGCTGTCAGGCGCTGTCTCGCTTTCTACCTGCGTTCGCAGCTCCCGGATCCGCAGGGAGCATGGGCGCAGCAGTACGACCCGGATCTCAAGCCTGCCTGGGCGCGCCGGTTCGAGCCCCCCGCGGTCACGGGTGGCGAGTCCCGCGGCAACGCGATGCTGCTCATGGACATGGCCGTGGAGTTCGAGGATGCTGCCTATTTCGATGCGGTCGGGCGCTGTGTCGAGTGGTACCGCCGTTCGCGCCTTGGGGGCACTCCGGAGAACGGGATCTGGGCCCGCTTCTACGAACTGGGCAGTAACCGGCCGTTGTATTTCACCCGCACCTACGAGTTGAGCTACGACGACAGTGATCTGCCCGTGCACTACAGCTTCAAGGGCAACTACGGCGTCGACGCCATGATACGACGCTACGAGGCTCTGAAGCGCGACGGCTTCGAGGAGGCCCATCGGCAGGCGCGGCGTTCCAGGACCGCAGAGGACTGGGGGCGTGAGGCCGAGTCTCTGGTCGCCGAAGTCGAGCGTGTTCTGCGGGCCCAGGACGATCTTGGCCGCTGGGTGAAGGTCGTTCCCAGAACCGAACAGGTCCGGGACGAGCAGGGACGCGTAGGGTATGCCGTGGAGGAGGACGTGAAGCTGTCGCTGATGTACAGCCGCACGGCCGCCGCCAACATGCGCACGCTGTCCCGCTACCTGATCGCCGTCGCCGAAGGCCCGGCCGTAGAGGCGCCGGACACGCTTCCGCCCGGAAAGTGAGGAGGAAGAGAGGCATGGACGCGCAAGCCGACGCGGGAAACGTCACCGCCAGCCGACTGGGAGTCCTTCTGCTTGCAATCGGCATTCTGCTGGGAGCCGATGCCCTGTTGGGACTCCGTTTCGTATACCGCCTGTGGCCTCTGCTGATCACCGTTCTCGCTCTGGGTCTGCTGGGCATCTACCACAAGAGCCGCAGGCGGATGCCTGCTTTCCTGGCTGCGGGTACGTACCTGCTCTGTTTCAGTGTTCTGGCGCTGCACTGCAGCCTGACCTCATGGGGGGCCATGGCTCATCTGTGGCCCTTGTTCATAGCCTTCCTGGGATTTGTCTTCCTGGCTCTCTACGGGATTCACAGTGCCCGGCGCTTCAGCCTGCTGGCAGGCTGCCTGCTTCTGTCGCTGGCTGCCGTATTCGGCATTCTGCGGTTCTGGGGTGGGCAGCACTGGTGGACGGCGTTTCTCCTGGCCGGGATCAGCATTCTTCTGGTGGAGAAGGGACAATGACTCCTCTCACGGTCATCTTCATCGAGCCGGCCGGGGGAGTCACGAATGTCTTCGAGAACTACATGCGCCTCCCCCTGCTGGGCACGCTGTACCTCGGGACCATCCTCGACCAACGCGGGCATCGGGTGCGGGTGCTGAACGAGAACATCCTCGGCAGTTTGGTCGACCCCTTTGAACTTCAGGCCGATGTCTACTGCCTGACCGCTCTCACGGTCAGTTCCAGCCGCGCCCGTTCCCTGGCCGCGCAACTGAAACGCATCTATCCGGCATCCAAGGTCATCGTGGGGGGGATTCACGCCTCCCTGCTGCCCGGGGAGTTCACCGACGTAGCGGACCATGTAGTCGTGGGTGAGGCCGAGGGTTTGATCGTCGACCTGGTCGAGGGGCGGATTGCCGACAGGATCGTGCAGGGCAGTGCCGTTGCCGAACTCGATGCCCTTCCTCTGCTGAACTATCGCCTGCTGGAGGGCTACCGTGGCCTTGACGTGGTGCCGATCATGACCTCCCGAGGCTGTCCCTTCGACTGCAGTTTCTGCACCGTCACCCGGATTTTCGGCCGCAGGTTCCGCATGCTCTCGGTAGCGCGCATCATGGCCGAGATCGAGAATGCGATGGAGTGCTTCGCCTCGCGGAGTTTCTTCTTCTACGACGACAACTTTGCGGCCGACCGCGGACGCGTCGAGGAACTGTGCCGGCGGATTCTGGAACAACGGCTTGCCATCGACTGGAGCGTCCAGGCGCGGACGGATCTGGCCCGACACCCTGAACTCGTACGGACGATGGCCGAAGCGGGATGCCGGTGGGTCTACATCGGCTTCGAGTCCATCGACAACGACACCCTCGAAGCCCTGCACAAGTCCCAGACCCGCGACGACATCGAGCAGGCCATCCGCGTCTTCCACGACTGCGGCATCAGCATCCACGGCATGTTCATGTTCGGGGAGGACCACGACAAGGCCGACAACGTCGACAGCACCGTCAACTTCGCGATCGAGCAGGGCATCGACACGGTTCAGTTCATGATCCTGACCCCCTTCCCGGGAACGCGGGTCTACGAGTCGTTCGTTGCCGGCAACCGGTTGCTGCACACGAACTGGGACTACTACAACGGTATGTTCGTGGTCTTTCGGCCCCTCAACCGGAATCCTCTGCGCCTGCAGCAGGATGCCTGCTGCGCGTACCGGAGATTCTACTCCCTGCGCCGCACGGTTCTGGACGGGCTGCGTCTGGCCGTCAACGTGCTCTGCGACGCCCTGGTGTGGAATTTCAGCCGAGCCCACACCTATCGCCTCAACAGCATGTTCATCCGGGGCGGCGCCAAGGCGATCGTGATCCAGGGCACACGGGTCATCGACGGGTACATGCAGTTTCTGCGGGAGCGCACCGAAGAGGCGGACACCCTCAACGCTTGACGCGGGCGTTGCCCTGCCAGATGCTCCAGACGGCCTCCTCGTCCGCGGGTTGGGCATAGTCCGTCATCTGGGTTACGACCAGCGCCCCACAGGCCCAGCCGAACTGGATCCACTTGGCGGGTTCCCACCCCCGCAGGATGGCGTACAGAACGCCACCCACGAACCCATCTCCTCCCCCGATGCGGTCGAGCACCCCGATCTCCCGGGGTTCCACGACGTGCCAGGTATCTCCCTCCGACAGGATGGCGCCCCACCTGTGGCAGTTGACGTTGACCACTTCTCGCAGGGTTGTGGCGAACACGGTTGCCTTGGGGAAGGCCGCCTTGGCGCGTGTGATCATGCCCTTGAAATTCTCGATCTGGGCCGCCAGGTCCTTGCCGCCCGCCTCGGGGCCGGCGATCCCCAGGGCAAGCTGGAAGTCCTCCTCGTTGCCGACCAGGATGTCCGCCACCCCGGCGATTTCGAGGAAGATCCCGCGCAGTTCCTTCTCCCGTCCCTTCCAGAACGAGGCGCGGTAATTGAGATCGAAGGAGACGCGGGTGCCATGCTTCTTGGCTGCGCGTGCGATCTCCAGGCAGAAGGCACCTGTTTGGGGCGACAGGGCGGCGATGAGGCCCGACAGGTGGACGATCTGGACGCCTTCCCTGCCGAAGATCCGTTCGAGGTCGAAGTCCTTGACGTCGAGGGTGCGGCCGATCTCGCCGGCGCGGTCGTTGTGGACCCGCGGGCCGCGGGTGCCGAAGCCGCTGTCCGCCAGGTTGAACTGGTGCCGGTACCCCCATGGGCTGCCCTGGTCCACGTCGGGACCCTCCACATCCATGTGCCGGCCGGCGAGGTTGTCCCTGATGAGACGGGCGATGGGACTGCCTTTGACGAAGGTGGTGAGGACCTTTACGGGGAGACCGAGGTAGGATGCCACGCTGACGACGTTGGTTTCGGCGCTCGTCACCTGCAGGTGGAAGAGGGAACCGCAGTGCATGGGTTCCCCGTTTGCGGGTGTGAGGCGCACGCCCATGCTCGTGGGGACGAGCAAGGCGTACCGGCAATCGGGTTTGCACGTCAGACTCATGGAACTGCCTTTCTCTTGCTTCGTTCCCGGCAGGACCGCCGGGTCGGCCATGCCATCGGGGCGCGGCGCGCCGGGTTGAGAACGAGGGTACACGATCCAACCGCAATGTGATCCATCCACGGGCGGATGGCAACCCCGAGGGTCCGTCCGCGGCACTGCCTCCGTCACGCGGGGTACGGTCGAGGACGACCCGGCTCGGTGCGCCCTGGCGTCAGGCCCAGGGCAGGCGCTGGAGTCGGCGGCCTGCCTG
The DNA here is from genome assembly GCA_016935045.1 of Lentisphaeria bacterium. Taxonomy (GTDB): domain Bacteria; phylum Verrucomicrobiota; class Lentisphaeria; order Oligosphaerales; family JAFGRS01; genus JAFGRS01. The sequence goes on from JAFGRS010000211.1 coordinate 4,988, forward strand.
TGCGGCACACCTGCCTGTGTCGCGGACGCGACAGGCAGGCGCAGACAGGTCTCCGGCGGTTCTTCACACCCCTTCCTCACGTGACTGGAGGATTTCAGCCACGAGCCAGGGCTGTTTCAAGATCCGGCGAATCGCTTCCCGCCGCCACTGCCCTTGCGGCAGTGGAGCGCCGATTCGGGGTGAGGAAGCG
>JAFGRS010000212.1 GCA_016935045.1 Lentisphaeria bacterium
AGCAGCGTCATGCCCCCCAGGACCCCCATGTAGAGGCTGTTGGCCAGGGACCCGCCGCCCAGGGTGATGGCGCTCTGCAGCCAGCCCGGCCCCGAGAGCCGCACAAAGGCCCCCAGAAGGGCGCCCCGGCCCCGGCCCCGGGCATTCCGCAGCAGGGCACGCGTCGCCTCCACTTCCGTCCGGTCCGCGCCCGTGATCTCGTAGCTGTTTTCCGCCATGGTCTGTTTTCCTCCTCGGTCCTCGCCGGCGTCCTCGTTCTCGTCTCCCCGGCATGCCCCCGGTCTCCCCGGGGGACGGGGACCGTTGTGCCGAGGACGAGCACGATTCTCCAGGCCGGCCCTCGTTTGCCATCCCGGGTTGGCCACTGCCCCGCGTTTCGCTTCCCGTCAGAGCCGTTCGACGGGGGTCTCGGTTCCCTTGCGTTCGGCCGATACGTAGGCGCTGTAGATGGTGGATACGCAGTCCGCGGCCAGCCGACTGTTGCTCTGCACCGGCTCGCCATAGGCAACGGCACGGTAGAAGGCTTCGATCTCCTGGGGATACCCGGTGAACCAGTCTTCGTCGGGCGACGGGAAGCTCCATCCCTGTTTCGTACCCGTCTTCTCGACCACATAGATGTCCCGGAAGTTGGCCTCCACCGGGTTGTAGGTCTGCATCGCGTTGTTCGGGTTGATGTTGCAGATGCTGCGGTGGTTGTTGGCGGCGACCTCGAGCCAGTTGTGAATGCCGCCCAGGACGATGTCGGAGGCGAGGACGGTCGCCGTGGTCCCGTCCTCGAAGGTCACATGCATGAGGGAGAAGTCGTCGATGTCGTGGTAGTTGGCGCGGATATGCCCCTCGTCGCGGAACTCGGGCAGCCGGGTGAGTGCGTGGGTACGGGCGCTGACGGTAGCGGGCCGGATCGGCTTGCCGTTTCGGGCCAGGCCCTCGACGCGCTTGAGGTAGAGGGCGGCCGCGAGGGGGTGGCATCCCTTGCCGATCATGACCCCGCCGCCGGAGTACTTCCAGTGCGCGTAGGTCATTGCATGGGAGCCCGAGTGGGCCTCTTCGCCGTGCATCCACAGGATCTGGGCGCCCGTCTTCTCGAGGATCTCGCGTTCCTTCTGGATGGCGGGGGCGTAGACCCAGTTCTCGGCATAGAGGATGCGGCCCTGGCTGCGCTCCTCGGCCGCCAGCATGCGGCGGACGCTGGCCAGCGCCTCGATGCGGGCCGGTTCTTTGGGGCAGGTGTCGCCCCGGAAGTCCTCCGTGCCGTCGCCGAAGTACCCGGTCAGGGGTTTTTCGACGATGGCCCACCGATCCCGTTCGAGTGCCGCGGCGGCCACGGCTTCGTGGGCCGTGGCGGTGACGCAGACATGCACCACGTCGACCCGGTCGAGCAGGGCATCGAGTTCCTCGAAGGCAGCCAGGCCGTGCTCGGCTGCGTAGGCACGGGCCCGCTCCGGGGAGGCGTCATACACCCCCACCATGTCCACCTGGGTCCCATGGACTCTGCGGGCGGCGTGGAGATGAAAGGTGCCCGAGAATCCGCATCCGACGATGCCGCTGCGTATGGTCTTCCTGATCATTGTCTCTCCTCGGTAGGCCCCCTCACAGGGCAGGCTTGACACACACCGAATACATGGCCGCCACCCCCGGCGCCGCGCACGGACCCAGGGCCACCGGACCGGCCGGGAACTGCTTGCGGTACAGCACGAGGTGCGAGCGGACCGCCGTGCTGTCCAGCACCGCCGCCGTCTTCTCCCAGTCCCGCAGCCAGGCCGGCAGGGCAGTGCAGCGATGATCGTAGGCGACAAAGACGACCACGGGGGCATCGACCTGGAAGGTGACGAAGGGATCGGGCGTCCCCAGGGAACGGTCGTTCATCACGACTTCGATATAGGTGGCGCCCAGGACCTCGACGGGGACCTGCCTGAAGGTGTAGTCGCGGTCGGACGCCCACTTGGCGCCGTCGGCCATGCCTCCCCGATGGACCCGGTAGGTGCCCTTGGACTGGACCTTGACGTCCTTCAGGAGGACGCCCATGGCCTCGAAGTCGAAGAGCTTCTTCTCCTCGTCCCTCTGCGCCACCGCGGCGGCGGCCTTGCAGCGACGCTCGATCTCCTCGTCACCCAGTTCGTTGCGCACGGTTTCCAGGAGCCGACGGCAGCCGCGCAGGGCGAGGACATTGTGGGCCAGGGAAGTCGCCTCCCGCGCCGTCTCCACCAGGGCCTCGAAGGCGGAGAGCCGCGGCCAGGCAGCCAGGGCACGGACGCCGGCGTCGCGCACCCCCTCGTCGGCATCCCCGGCGGCGGCTACGAGGATGGGCAGGGCCGACTCGTCGGCGAGGGCGCCCAACACGGATACGAGGGACGCCCGCGCCGCGGGTCGGACGCGCGGCAGAGCTTCGACACAGAAACGGCCGGCGTCGCCGGCGGCCGCGAAGCGCCGGCAGAGGGTGGCGAGGGCCTGTTCGAAGGGCTTGCTGTCGACCCCCTGCGGCAGCCCCTGTTCGAGCAGGTTGATGAGCTTCGCGATCTCGGCTTCACTGCCCAGGTCGGCCACGGCCCGGAGCGCCGCCTCGCGCAGACCGCGGTCGGGGGCCACTGCCAGAGTCAGGACCTGCTCGGCCGGCAACGGACCGCCGCGTTCCTGGATGACCCTGACCCAGGCCGCGCGCCCCCCCGGTTGCTCGAGGGAGGCCAGGACCTCCCCCAGGGCCTGGTCCACACCGGGCTGGGCCAGGGAAACCAGGGCGGCCACGGCCGCGTCACGCTCGGATGCCTCTCCGTCCAACCATGCCGCCAAGACGCGGACGTCCGCCGGGCCGCCGACGCGGCCCAGGGCCCCACAGGCCGCCAGGCGCACGTCCTCCGCAGCGCTTCCCAACAGCCCCCGGAGGGCAGGGGCCGCCGCCGGATCGCCGCGTTCGCCCAGCCCCATGGCGAGGACGACCCGGGCCTCCGCATCGAGACCGTCGATGGCGCCGCAGAGGGCTTCCGTGACGCCCGTGCCCGGTGGCAGCAGGGCGATGGCTGTCGCGGCAGCCCCCCGCGGCACCGGTGTCGGTGCCCGAAGCAATTCCAGGGCGAGGGCCGCGGCGGTGTCCGGCTGGGTGCGGATGCGGCCGAGAGTGGCGGCGGCGCGCACGGCGTCGGGGGTTTCCGCGCCGCACAGTTCGGTGTAGGTCTTCGCGGCCCGATCGGGATTGCCGGCGGCGGCAACGCGGTCGGCGCAGGCCAGTTGCGCATGGACCACGGCGTCCCGGAGGTCGGCTCTGCGCGCGGCGGCGTCGAAAGCGTCCAGGGCCGGCACGGTGCCGAGCCGGGCCAGCGCATCGCAGGCGGCACGCGCGCTGTCGGTGTCCCGGGCGGCAGCCTGTTCGCGGAGGAGGGGCAGGGCCTCCCGGTCGCGTTGGGCTCCCAGGGAGTCGAGGATGGCCAGACGAAGCTCCTTCCCGGCCTGGGGGAAGGCGTCCCGAAGGGCCTTGAGGGCGGCCGGAGTGCCGATCTGCGCCAGGGCAAACCGGGCGGACTCCGCGAACTCGGGCTCCTGCAACAGCGGCATCAGGGCCGGAAGGGAACGGTCCGTGCCCAGTAGAGCCAGTTTGCGGCAGGCGAAACGCCTCGCGTCCGCGCCGGCGTCGGGCGCCCGCAGCAGTTCCAGGAGATGGCCCTCGATGACCGGGCGGAGTTCCGGCGGCGCCGTCCGGATGTGCTCCTCCGCCCGGCTGATCGCCACCCGGGAGCCGCCGAAGGTGGCCTGCTTCAGGTCCTCGATCAGCTTCGCCGGCAGGCCCGGGCGCGGTTCCGGCTCGACGCCGGGAGCGTACTGGGCAAAGAGGGCCGGGATGCCCGCCGCTTCCGTACTCCCTCCGTGGACCACGACGCGGTACCGCAGCGGCAGGGTGGCGCCCCGCGCGAAACGGCGCGCCTTGCCGTCCGGCGGCCAGAACATCGGCGTGGGCGACATGAACCCGTAGTCCCGGGTGAACCAGGGAGAGGGATACCACGGGTTCCCCGGATGCTCGAACAGGGCCACACCCTCGACGATGCCCTCGCGCGTCCCCACGTAGTCACACCAGGACGAGGGTACCCCAAAGGTCCCCTTCTCGGCCGAGTACCCCCCCGCATTCACCAGCGCGCCCCCCGACTTCACGCTCAGCTCGGGCACCATGCGGACCGAGAAGAACGAATGGTTCGTCTTTTCGACGGTGACGTCGACCAGCATTTCGAGGGTGACATCGAAGTCGATGAGCCGCAGGTTCGGGGACGGCGCCGCGATGCGGATCTGGCGCAGGTCGCGGATCACCGGTTCCGCACCGGGTTTCTGCCAGATGCAGGTGTCGGTCAGGTGGACCTGGGGGCCCGCCGCGGTCACGATCTCGACCCCGGTCGAGCGGATCTGGCCCCCGGCAACGTCCCCGTGAGGCTGCCAGAAGTTCTGCCCGTTCACACGGTCGCATCCCAACCAGATGGAGTTGTGGTGCGGATGGTCATCGGGGATGGACTCGACCGTCACCGATTTGCCCGACAGGGGACCGATGACCGGCCAGAGGTAGGGTTTCTTCAGGTCCTTCCCGAAACGGTAGGTCGTGAACGGCGCCCCGTCGACCGTCACCGCCACCGCGGCGTCCTGGCGCAGGGCCGCCACCGTCTGGGGGGCCGCCCACAACGGCTGCCACAGGCAGACCGCACAGAGCGCCAGAAACGCGCCGCCGGCCGGGAAGGGCCCGCTGCCCACCCCTCTCGGCAAGACGCCGGCCCCGGCAGCCGACGAACCGGAACGCGGCAGGCAAGGCGGCCTGCCGGCCAAGCCCTCCGTGCCGCCCCCGGAGAAGTCACCGCCAGCGCCGGTTTGGCGGTCGCGGGAGAAGACTGCCGGCGCATCCCGGAGGATGCAGCCGGGGTTTCGACGGGCTATGTGCTTCATGGTTGGGTGTCCTTCCCTTGCCTCAGCTCAGCCGCCAGGGCGCGCGCATGGGTCTGCTCAGCATGCGGGAGGCTTCCTCGTCGTTGGGGAAGCACTCCGCGTCGGGGTCCCAGCGGATGGGCCGTTCGAGGCGCATGGCGATCTCGGCCAGGATGCAGGCCGTGTTGGAGCGGTGCCCATTGTCCACGGGCGCCACGGTTCCGGCCCTGGTCTTGACGCACTCGATGAAGTTGCCCATGTGGTTCCGGCTCCGGTACAGTCGCGTTTCGCCGGGCCCGATGACGCTCGAGAGGAGGCCCTTGGGCTCCGCGTCGATGCGGCCGCGATCGGTGTAGACCCATCCCTCCGTCCCCTCGAACAGCACCCCGTGGCGGTTCCGGCCGCTGTCGCTGAAGGTCACCCGGACCCCCGTGGGATAGGTGTAGTGGATCTCGAAGGCCCCGTGCACCGTCCAGATCCCGTCCCTGGCGAAATCCGCCTTGGCGCGGACCTCGACCGGTCCCGAACCCTCCATCCCCATTCCCCAATGGGCGATGTCCATGTGGTGCGACCCCCATCCCGTGACCATCCCCAGGCAGTAGTCCCGGACCCGCAGCCAGCCCGGGCGGCCGTAGCCCTTGGCGGGGTGTACGCGGTTTTCGATGTAGGGAGCGCTGGGTGCCGGTCCCAGCCACATTTCGTAGTCCAGCCATTCGGGCGGCGGTGTCACGGGCTCGTTGCCGCAGAAGGGGTCTTTGCCCACCGCCACGGTCACCGTCTTCAGCTCGCCGATGCGCCCGTTGCGGACCAGTTCGCAGGCGAAACGGCAGCGCGCGTCGCTGCGCTGCTGGCTGCCCACCTGCAGCACCCGGCCATACCGGTGCACGGCCTCACGGAGGGCGACGCCCTCCGCGAAGGTCAGGGTCAGAGGCTTCTGCAGGAAGATGTCCTTCCCGGCCTGGGCCGCGGCAATGGCCGGCAGGGCGTGCCAATGGTCCGGGGTGACCACCAGCACCGCGTCGATGTCCTCCCGGGCCAGCAGTTCCCGGTAGTCACGGTAGACCGCGCAGCCGTTGTAGCGTCCGGAGGGCTTGCGGGAGGCGTAATTCGCCTCGATGATCTTCCTGGCGTCCGCCGCCCGGTGCGCATCCACGTCGCACACGGCCAGCACGTCGGCCAGGTTCATCACGCTGCGCATGTCGCCCTGCCCCATGCGACCCACGCCGATGCAGCCCACCGTGACACGCCGGCTCGGGGCGTCCTGACCCAGAACGCGGGAGGGTACCAGGGCCGGGGCGGCCAGGGCCGAAACGGCGGCCTGGCCCGTCCGGCGCAGGAATACCCTTCGGTTGATCCTTCGGTTCGTACTCATTGCGTGCCTCCAGTCTGGCGTCTCAATGGTTCTTCCGCCGTCGGGTTGCGACGGGGTATTGCCACAGCCTCCGCGGGATTCCCCGGGGAGGCCTGCCGGCTCGCGCCCGCGCTAGACAACGCCTGTACGTCCGCTGCCGGCCTCCGGCCGCGATGGCTCCGGTTGCCGGGGGAGGGCACCTGCAGGAAGACGCTCTCCTGCGTCACCAGATCCAGGACCGCGGCCGCGGCCCCGATGGCGCTGCCCCAACTCCCGTTGCTGGACAGCCGCAGCAGAACGGGCCGACTGCGGCGATAGAGAAGGTTCGCATCCATGCTCTGCCGCGCCTGTTCGAGCATGGCTGGCAGCAACGGGCTCAGTGCACCGCCCAGAATCACCGTTTCCGGATCGAACACGTTCACCAGATCCGCAATCCCGGAACCGAGGTGCCTGCCGGTCTCCGCCAGAACTGAGAGCACGTCCGCGTTCCCCCGTGCCGCCGCCTCCGCCAACTGCTGGATCGTCAGGTGGAGCCGAGACGAAGCGGGGGACGCCGGCTGCCCCTCCACGCCCGCCGCGCCTGCGCTCCCCCACCCGCACCTCGACAGACGCCGGGAAATGGCAGGCAGACCGACCTCCGTAACCCAGCAACCCCGGCGACCACACAGGCACGGCAGACCCCCCTCACTCCGAACCGTGTGCCCGACCTGCCCCGCAAACCCCTGGCTGCCCCGCAACAGGCGACCGTTGACAAACACCCCCGCCGCCAACCCTACCCCAAGGCTCAGAAACACGCAGTCCCGGGCCGCCTCCGTGCCCCCAAACGCATACTCCCCCACCACCGCCGCATTGGCTTCGTTCTCCACCACTACCGGCAAACCGAACCGTGAACCCCACCGCGACCCCAACGCGACGTCCCGCCAACCCAGGTGCGGCGCATACAGAATCGTCCCCAAACCGTGATCCACCAACCCCGCAACCGCTACCCCAATCCCGAGGACCTCCCGACCCTGACCCGAGGCCCAGGACAATGCCCCCTGCACCAGCGCCGCCGCCTGATCCAGAACCGCCGACTGGCTGTCCCCCGCGGCAAACTCCACCCGCCGGGAATACCTCACCGTACCAACAAAATCCGTAACCACCGCACCGATCACGTCAATGTTCAGATCCAGCCCCACAATCCAACCACCCCCGGGATCCAACTCCAGCAACATCCCCGGACGACCACCCAACCCCCGCGAAAGATGCTTCTCCCTGACGTACCCCGACCCAATCAACGCCGATACCTGACGCGATACCGTGCTGCGAGTCAAACCCAGACGACGCGCCAACTCCGCCCGGGACAGACCCCCGTCCGCACGCAGAGCCCCCAATACCAACGCCCCGCTCACCGTGCGAACCGCCCCGCCGCCACCACCACGCTGACGCAACGACTCCATGACCGCTCCGAACCCTGCCTCTCCGCTTGCCATCCTGCTTTGTTACGCCACGCAACAAATGGGGATCATAACGCCGCGTCGGCGCCCTGTCAAGGCGGCACGATCCGGCCTGGAGCGCGAGCGTACCTCGAGCCTTCCGGCCTGGAGCGCGAGCGTACCGCGAGCCTTCCGGCATGCATCCTCCACAAGGGTCCGTTTTCCGGACATCCGTGCCTGCCGCGACGTCCGGAAAACGGTGTTCCCGCCGCCGCTCTGCCCGGGCGTGTTTTCCGGACATCCGTGCCTGCCGCGACGTCCGGAAAACGGTGTTCCCGCC
>JAFGRS010000213.1 GCA_016935045.1 Lentisphaeria bacterium
GCAACAGAAGCTGGAACGAGGAACAGGAAGCAGGACCTTGACGCGCGGAGGCACAGGCCCCCGGGTCGGCGTTCGAGGGGCGCCCTGCTGCTTGGCCTGGCCCTGTCTTGGATCTGTCCGTTGACCGCCCGCGCCGCCGCCGGCGGTCCGTTGGCGGCATGGTCCTTCGATGTCTTCGAGGGAGACCTTGTTCCCGGCGTCTCGGGGGCGAAGGATGCTCTGGTCGTGCAGGCCGCGCGGAGGGTGAAGGGGGTGCGGGGCACGGCGCTGGAGCTGGACGGGCGGCGTTCGGCGGCCCGGTGCGTCCTGGAACCCGGCCCGGCCCTCGGGGACTCCCTGACGGTCGAGGCGTGGGTGCGTTTCGATCCGGCCGACCTGCGGGGTTTCCGGACGGTGGTCCGCAAGGAGGGCTGTTATGCCCTCCGCTTCCACGACAAGTCCCTCGGGCTGGTTCTCTGGCAGCAGGGCAAGGCGGAGGTGTACACAGCCGAGAGACGGCACTGGCCGGCCGGGGAGTGGGTGCATGTCGGCGCCGTCTACGATGGCGGGGCCGTGCGGCTTTATGTCAACGGGGTCGCCGACCCCGAGCCCGGCTTCCCCCTGAGCGGAGCGATCGATGACGCCCCGACGGCACTGCTGGTCGGCTCGAACGGGCGGACGCACGTCTTCTGCGGCGCCATCGACGAAGTCCGCATCCATGACCGCCCGTTGAGTCCGGCCGATCTCCGGGCCCGCCGGCAGGAGGGCCTGGCGGCATCGAGGGCGGAAGCCGATATCCCGGTCGAGCCCGAACCGGTGGGCGCGAAACCGGCGTTGTTCCCCAAACCCAAGCGGGAGATCACCATGGTACGGGAAGGCACTCTCTGGATCGAGGCGGAGGAGTTCGCGGAGTACGGCGGCTGGCTGTTGGATACGCAGTACGTCCATCTCATGGGTTCGGCGTACCTGATTGCCGCCGGCATCGGTGTCCCCGTGGCGGACGCGACGACGGAATGCAGTGTCCCGGCAGCGGGGGAGTACCACGTCTGGGTACGCGCCAGGAATTGGCTTGTGGCCCAGGCGCCGGGGCGTTTCCGGGTCCTCGTCAACGGCCAACCGTTGGCGTCGGAACTGGGGGCGGCGGAGACGGACGCGTGGGTTTGGGAACAGGCGGGGACCGTATCCCTGCCCGCGGGCCGGGCAACCCTGGCGCTGCGCGATCTGACCGGGTACTACGGCCGTTGCGATGCGCTCGTGTTGACCAGCGACGCCGGCTACCGGCCGCCGGAGGAGGTGGAGGCCCTGGCTCGGGAGCGGGCCCGGTTGACCGGCGTGCCGTGGGCACCGCGGCATGGGGGAGACTACGACGTGGTGGTGGTTGGCGGGGGACCGGCCGGGGGGCCGGCGGCGATCGCTGCGGCACGCATGGGCATGCGGACGCTCCTGATCCAGGACCGGCCGCTGCTGGGCGGCAACGGCAGCGACGAGCTGGGCGTCGGCTTCAATGGCGCGAGCGCCCACCATGCCGATGCCAGGGAAACGGGGATCATCGAGGAGTTGGGCCGCATCCGGGCCCGCTACCACCATCCGCGTTTCAGCGACGCGTTCCGCATGCTGTGCGAGCGGGAGAAGGACCTGACCGTTCTTCTCAACACACGGGTCGTGGGTGTGGAAATGGCCTCACCGGTGCGTATCGGCAAGGTGGCGGCGGTGGACACCCTGAACGGTACGCGAAGCACGTTCGGCGGCCGCATGGTGATCGACTGCACGGGAGACGGCTGGGTGGGGGTGTTCGCGGGCGCGGATCACCGCTACGGCCGGGAGGCCCGCGGCGAGTTCCAGGAGGACCTCGCCCCCGAACAGGCGGACGGCATCACCATGAGCGGCTGCCTCATGTACCAGTGCTGCGGCTACCGGGCCGCGGACATGGGCCGGCCCGTCCCCTACACGCCTCCCCCCTGGGCACCCCGGTTCCCGGATGCCGCCGCCTTCGGCCGCAATCCGCGACGTTTCACGTCCGGCGAGTGGTGGCTCGAACACCCCGGGACCATCGACGACATGCGGGACGGAGAACGTGCGCGGGACGAATTGCTGCGGATTACGTTCGGGTACTGGGACTACATCAAGAACGTGTGGCCGGAGCGGGAGAAGGCGCGTAACTACGCTCTGGAGGTGGTGCCCGTCACGGTGGGCCGGCGGGAAGGTTGCCGCCTCCTGGGGGATGTGATCCTGACCCAAAACGATGTCCAGGCCGCCCGGGTATTCCCCGACCGCATTGCCTATGGCGGTTGGCCCCTGGATGTGCACCACCCCCTCGGTGTCTACAGCGGCAGGGAAGGCCCCTTCGACTGCAACCCGCGCGTGCCCGTCTATACCATTCCCTATCGCTGCCTGTACTCGAGGAATATCGAGAACCTGTTCTTTGCCGGTCGGAACATCAGCGTCACCCACATCGCCCTCGGTACGGTGCGCGTGCAGAGCACCCTGGCCACCTGCGGCCAGGCCGCCGGGACCGCCGCCGCCATGTGCCTGCAGCGTGGCCTCTCCCCCCGCGAACTGGGCGAGCGGCAGATCGGCGACCTGCAGCAGCGCCTATTGCGCATGGACCAGTCCATCCCCGGCATCCGCAACCAGGATCCCGCCGACCTGGCCCTGAAAGCAACCGTTGCGGCATCCAGCGAGATGAGCCACTCGCGCTTCCGCCGCAGCGACGTACACAGCGCCGAAGCGTTCGAGCTGACCACCTCCCGGGGCATGTCCTTCCGCGTCCCTCCGGAGGGACGCGTGGACGCGGTGTTCGTGCTGCTCGAATCCCGCCGCCCCGACCCCACGCCTCTGACCCTGGGACTGCGGGAAGGACAGGCTGGGGCGGACTTTGCCGCCGCCGCGGACGTCGCTGCCGCCACGGCAACCGTTCCCGCCAACGGCCGGCACTGGGTCCGCTTCGCCTTCGGACAGCCGCTGCGCGCGCCGTTTGCATGGGTATGGCTGCCGCGAACCGAGGGCATCCACTGGGTCCTGATGACCCACGCACCGCGCGGTTCGCACCGGGCCTGGGGGCTGAAGCCGGAGGGGGGAGCCGAGGCCGTCGTGAGCGGTCAGTACATGGCGCTGTACACCGAGCCGAACACGGGGGATGCCGCCGAGTTCCGGGCCGCATTCGTCACCAACGGCCTCACACGTCCCGGCGAGACGGATACGAATCTCTGGGCTTCGGATCCCGAGGAAGCGCTGCCCCAGTGGATCGAGCTGCGCTGGGCCAAAGCGGTCACCATCGGGGCCGTGTCGGTCACCTTCGATACCGACATGAACAACCGCTGGCACGACGTCGCCCTCGTGCCGCAGTGCGCACGGAACTACGAGGTCGCCGTACCCCGTGGAGACGCCTGGCAAACGGTCGTGACCGAGACGGAGAACTTCCAGCGGCACCGCCAACACCGCTTCGCTCCGGTGACCACGGACCGCCTCCGCCTGACGGTTAGCGCCACGCACGGCGATGCGTCTGCCTGCGTCTACGAAATCCGCGCCTACGAGGAGTAACCCCGCCCCGGGTGCGCTGCGTGGTTCGTCATCGAACGTAGCGCTACGCGCAACGGGGGACCATGGACCTTTTCAAGCCAGAGACGTCAGGTACCTGCCCAGCGTGATGGTCAGGGTGGATGTGAGCCATGCGATGAAGGCTACCGGAATGCCGGCCTCCTTGTTGACGGCACGTTGAAGGCGGTGCAGCGGTGCAAAGACCGCGCCAACTCGTTGCTTCACATCGCGGTGCTGCAATGCGGCCAAAGCGGGGCGGCTCACTGCCATGAGGTCCGCCGCGGCAAACAAGGGGAACAGCGGGTATGCTGTTCGAGTTCGCCTGTCCATCCTGTGGATCACGCATCGAGGCCGACGCCAGTGTCAGCGGCCGACAGTCCAACTGTCCGCAGTGCGGCGGCATGGTTGCGGTGCCGGAGGCGCGGGTGGATTGCGGCGCGACGCTGGCGGGATTCCGCCTCGAGAGCCGTCTCGGCAAGGGGGGGATGGGGGAGGTCTTCCTGGCTCGGCAGCTCTCGGTGGAACGACGTGTGGCGGTCAAGGTACTGCCCCCGGGTTTCGCGACCAATGGGGAGGCGGTGCACCGTTTCCTCCACGAAGGCAAGCTCGCCGCCAAGCTGGACCACCATCACATCGTGACGGTCTTCGAGGCCGGCGAGGACAACGGCAACTTCTATCTGGCGATGGCCTACGTCGAGGGCGAGTCGCTGGACCGCCGCCTGAAGCGGGAAGGTCCTCTCCCCGAAGTCGAAGCCCTGCGCGTGGTCCGGGCCATGGCCGATGCACTGGCCTATGCCTGGGACGAGTTCCAGCTCCTGCACCGGGACATCAAGCCCGCCAACATCATGGTCGACCGCCGGGGACGCCCCTTCCTCATGGATCTAGGCCTGGCAAAGAGCCTGGGCGAAGACAGCGGCATGACCCTCTCGGGCACGGTGCTGGGTACACCGCACTACATGAGCCCGGAACAGGCCCTGGGATCGTCGGACCTGACCGTGGCCAC
>JAFGRS010000214.1 GCA_016935045.1 Lentisphaeria bacterium
CTCACCGGATTGATCGACGCCCCATGGGCCAGCTCCGGATCGCCCCGAGAATCGGTCGGCGGCGATCTGGCGGAGCATCCGGAACTGTGGCCCGTTGCCAAGGGAATCGTCTCCGGCCGGTGGGTGGGACAGGTCCGGGCGCGCTACGTTTCTGCCGGGGAGAGTTTCCGCGTCAGCGGCTACGAGTTGGGGCTCGTTGCGGAGGACATCCGGCTGCAGCGCTGAAGCAAGGGACGTGAATCGGCGGGAGGCCATGGATGATGAGACGTGCCCTGTTGTGTGCGGGAACGGTGCTGTGCGCCGCCGAAGGCGCGGGCGCCGCCCCGGCGTCGGTTTCCGAACGGATGACCTACGCGGGAGCACTCCTCGGACGCCTCGAACCTCGGCAAGACCTTCCCGCCTGGATGCGGGTCCCGCGCTGGTGCACCACCGACAGCCCGCCCTGGGGGAAGGGGGAGACGGCGGCGCTCGTACACGGCTTCGCGGACCGGCACGCCGAGGTGCTGCGGCTGGGCATGTTCTGGGGCGGCATGAGCCACTATCCCAGCGCCTTCGCGCCCCATTCGCCCAGTCTGCGCGCCGATGTCGACCCCCTCGCCGAGGCCCTTGCGGCGGCCCGGGACCGGAACATGCGGGTCCTGGCGTACTTGAACCCGAATGCCGTGCGTGAGGGGCATCCCCTGTTCGACGAGTTGTGTATCGTGGACGAGTCGGGCCGGCCGTGGGACGTCAAGGCGTACGGCCGGGAGGGGACGCGCTACGTCTGCCTGAACAACCCGGCATTCCTGGCCTTCTACAGCCGGGCGATTGCGGAACTGGTCGGGGACTACGGCGCGGACGGCATCTACGTGGACGGGCTCTCCCCGCACATCTGCGGCTGCCGCCATTGCCGGGAGAAGTTCCGGGCCGATACCGGGCAGGACCTGCCCCAAGGCATCGCTGCCTTCGGACCCCTGACGGTGCTCTGGGAGATGACCAGCGACTGGGACGTGGTGGGCGAGGTGGACAACCCGTCCCATCGGCTCTACTCGCGCTGGCTGATGCGGTGCCTGACCGAGTCGACGCAGGCCTTTGCCGCCGCCGCGCGGTCGGCCCGCAAGGACGCCGTGGTCGTGTTCCACACCTGGCCGAAACCGGACACGCTGTCCTGTTACGACGGCACCCTGAACGAGATCTACGCCAGCCGTCCGTGGACCTTCACGCTCTGGAAACGGGCCGAGTTCAGCAACTGGGGGGATGTCTTTGCCGTCCCGTCTCTGGTCAACATCTACCTGCGCCAGGAGCCCTGGAACGAACCGCGGCGTCCCGTGACCTCGGCGGCCGAAGCGCGGCACCTCTACTGGCAGGTCCTCGCCAACGGCGCCTATCCCAACTCCTGGAACTACCTCGGCATGGAGCGGCCCTTCGCCGTCATGCGGGACCATGCCGACTGCCTCGACTTCCCCACCACCTTCCCCACCCCGTTCCTGGCCTTGCCTCGACCCATGTTCGCGGAGGCGCGCCACCGGGCCGTCGGGGCCAACACGGGAGTGTGCCTCCAGCCGGGCTGCGAGGTCCGCCTGCGCATCCTCGAACGCGAGCCGGGGGGACGGATCGATATGCTCTGCCTGCGCGCCGACGGACGTCCCCCGAGCGACGACGACTGCCGACGGACTCTCGCCGGCGCCGGCGCCGCCAAGGCGGTCTATCTCCCCGCCGCTGCCTTCGATGCCCGGACCAGCGTGACCGCGGCGGGCGGCCGGCGTTGGACCCGCAACGACGACCCCCTGGCCCTGGGCAGGGCGCACATGGTCTCCGAGGGGCACGGCAACACCCGCGAACCCGCCCTGGCGCTGACCTACCGGCTCCCGCCGCTGGCTTCGCCGGGACCGTGGGCGCTGTGGGCCCGGGTCGTCTTCCCGGGCGTGGGCAGCGATTCCTTCTACTGGCAGGTCAGCGGCGATGGCGGCGCGACGTGGTCCCCGGACGCGCCGCACGACGGCTTCGCGGTGGGCTGGGAACAGCCCCAGGCATATGCCTGGGTCAGGGCCCGCGCCGTTCCCCGTCCCGCCGGGGGCGCGCCGACGGACCGCTTCCTGAGTCCTCCGACGGGCATGTTCGCGGCCCTGCTGCACGCCGGTCTCCCGGTCAGGCAGATGCACCCCAACCACATCCATGCGGCGTCCCTCGATGGCTTCCGCATCGTGGTGCTGGCCAATGAAGTGTGCCTGAGTAACGCGCAGTGCGCCATGCTCCTCGCTTTCGTCCGCGGCGGCGGCGGACTGATCGCGACCCACGAGACCTCCCTCTACGACCTCGAGGGACGGCGGCGCGACGATTTCGGCCTCGCCGAGGTCTTCGGAGTCACCCTCCAGGGCACGGTCCCCCCCGCCGAGGGGCAACGGGTCGTGCCGACGGCCGCGGCCGGGATGCCGGCAATCGTCCCCCCCGAGGGTCTGGCCAACCGCGAAGAGCATCTCGCGGTCCTGCCGCGGGATGCCGCCGTGGCGGCGCGGCTGCTCGGACCCGGTGTGCCTGGCGAAGGCGTTCCGGCGTTGACGCTGAAGGAGATGGGGCAGGGTCGGGTGGCATACCTTCCCGGGCGCCTGGACTCCACCTACTCCGTCTCCGGGCAGACGGCCTTCGTGCGCCTGATGGGGGCCGCCGTGGACTGGGTGGCGCGGGGCCGCGTGCCCGTGCAGGTCACCTGCGCCGAAGGGCTGGTGGGAGCGACCTGCTTCGACCAACCCTCCCGCAACCGCCGCTTGGTGCACCTGGTATCCTACGCAGCGGACTGGGCGGCGGCATTCGACCGGCTGGCGCCCGTCGCAAATGTCCAGGTCAGGCTCGAAATCCCCGCCGGGAGGCGCCTTCGGGATGTGCGGGCACTGCTCTCCGGCACATCCCTGACCCGGGAGACGGCGGACCACACGATCCGGGTCACACTTCCGTCGCTGGACGAATACGAAATCCTGGAACTGAGCTGGGAACCGGGAGAAGACTCCCGCGAGCCATCGGCCCATTCGGACCCGAACCGCCCAAAGCCCGGCGGGCCCTGAACCCCCGTTTTCCGGACCCCGGCGGGCGCTTCCCGTCCGGAAAACAGCCCCCCCCTCGCTGGCGCCAGCGCTCGTTTTCCGGACACCGGCGGGCGCTGCCCGTCCGGAAAACAGCCCCCCCCCTCGCTGGCGCCGTCGTCCGTTTTCCGGACACCGGCGGGCGCTGCCCGTCCGGAAAACAGGCCCCCACCCCTCGCTGGCGCCGTCGTCCGTTTTCCGGACCCCGGCGGGCGCTGCCCGTCCGGAAAACAGCTCCTGCGGGTCCCGGCATTGCGCTTGTGCCGACCCGACCCGGCTGTATGCTTTGGCGTGGCTCCCCACGGAAATCGTGGGAGCCTGCAACCGGAGTTGTCATGAGACGCATCGTCATCGGCGCCATTGCTGCGGCCATCCTGGCCTTTCTGGGGTGGCGGATTGTCGTGGAGGTCCGCGAGGGCATGGC
>JAFGRS010000215.1 GCA_016935045.1 Lentisphaeria bacterium
CTCCGGGATCATCGCCCCACTGCCGCAAGGGCCGTGGAAGGGCTGTGCACCATTTTGCAGGCGGACGCGGTTTGTCGGCTTGCCCCGGGTCGGAAAGGGTGCATATTCCTGCAGAATTGCGCTTTGGCAATGGTGCGTTTTCGGCATTCGGGCACAGGAGCTTGCCCGGCATCGGCAGGAGGAGGATGGTCCCTTTCTGCCGGTCGGGCCCAACGGATCGAGGGAGGTCGACCATGGCTGGCAACCAGGAGCAGGTGCAGCAGGGCACGGGTGTCGCCGCGGGCGACTCGAGGTACTTCGGGAACAAGGGATTGTTCGTCACCTGTTTCGTGGCCCTGGTGGCCACGTCCTTCGCGTTCATCATCCGGGCCTTCGTTGTGGAGGCCTGGCAGGTTGATTTCGCCCTCAGCGAGACGCAGAAGGGGCAGATCCTCGGGGCCGGCATGTGGCCCTTCGGGGTCAGCATTGTCCTCTTCAGCCTGATCATCGATCGCATTGGCTACGGCAAGTCCCTTGCCTTCGCCTTCGCCTGCCACATCGTCTCGACGCTCACTTTCCTCATCGCGGGGGGCTACTGGGGCCTGTACTGGGGGTCCTTCCTGAACGGCATCGCCGCGGGCACCGTCGAGGCCGTCATCAACCCGGTCATCACCACCATGTATCCCAAGGAGAAGACCAAGCGGCTGACCCTCCTGCACGCCGGCTGGTCTGCCGGCTTCGTCATTGCCGGCATCCTCATGCTCACGGTCATTGCGGACGCATCGTGGAAGGTCAAGGTCATGCTGATCCTGATCCCCACACTGGCCTACGGCGCCATGCTGCTCAAGTGCAAGTTCCCGGTTTCCGAGCGCGTGTCCGCCGGTGTCCCCTACAAGGAGATGCTGGCCGAGTGCGGGGCCATCGGGGCGCTGCTGGTTTTCTACATGATCGTGATGGAGTTCAACAATGTGTTCCGTGCCTCGTCCTTCCTGGGGCTGAGCTGGGCTCCGGTCTACGAAGGCGCCATCAGTCTGCCGTCCTGGCCGCTGCTGGCTGTGCTCGTGGCGATCATTGTCGGCTTCTTTGCCTACTCCCGATCGCTCGGTCGGGCGATGTACATATTTCTCCTCGTCATCATGATCCTCCTTGCCATCACCGAACTGGGTACGGATGCCTGGATCAAGGAATTGATGCGTCCGGCCATGACCAAGATCGGGCTCGATTCGGGGTGGGTCCTGGTCTACACCGCCACCATCATGACCATCCTGCGCTTCTGCATCGGTCCCGTCGAGAAGCGCCTCAAGCCCCTCGGCGTCCTGCTGGTCAGCAGTCTCTTTGCCGTTGCCGGCCTCTACCTCCTGGCGAGTGCCCAGGGCGTCTTCATCCTTCTCTGGGCGACCATCTACGGCACCGGGCAGTGTTACTTCTGGCCGGTCACCCAGGGGCTGGTGGCCGAGCAGTTCCCCAAGGGCGGCGCGCTGACCCTCAACGCCATCGGCGGCATGGGGATGCTCGGGGTCGGGATCATCGGCACCCAGCTTCTCGGTTTCTGGCAGGACAGCTACATCGACCAGCAGATGGCCTCCAAGGACGCCCAGGCCCAGGTCCGCATGTGGACGCCGGCGGAACAGGCCAAGCCCAGCATCTTCGGTGGCTACCGCGGCCTCAGCCAGCACTACGTCAACGAAGTCAATGACCTCACCGCGCTCTACGAATACCGTCGGGACCAGGCCGCGTCGGCGGACGACGCGATGTACCAGACCCTGGTCCGCAAAGCCTACAACCACCTCGTGCGCGCCGAGGGCGACACGTCCGAGCGGTCCCACGAGGCCATGGCCGCCAGCCTCGAAGAGAAGGGGCTCTTCATCGACCAGGCGCGCTACCAGGAACTGAAGACCTACCAGGGCGAGATCGACGCCCTGACCACCGCCGCCAAGCGCAAGGCCATGGCCACCGTCGCCATCCTGCCGTTGATCATGGCCTTGTGTTACATCGGGCTGATCTTCTACTTCCGCGCCAAGGGCGGCTACAAACCGGTCGACCTGGCCGCGCCCCAAGCCGAGGAAGCGGCCTGAGCCGACCGTCCCACCCCTACAGGGACGCGGGCAGTACGGCACCGTGCCGGATCGGTCCTGCCGATTCGGCGCGGTGGCGTGTTTCCGCTTCGGTCCCTCCCCGGCAGCCAACCAGACCTCACGATCCGGATGCCGGCCGTGGACTGACAATGGGAGCGTCCGCGTCTGCCTGTGCGGACACGCAGGCAGGTCTCGCGGCCACTGCCCACGAGACCGAGGACGCTCCTGCGGAGACCTTGACGCGCGGCCAACAGAGACTGTGTCCGGATCGTTTCCTCTGGCAAATGGGTTACTGCGTGTGCAGCCGAAACGAAAGGAGTTCCATCATGGACATCACGCAGGAAGGCAGGGGACCGCAGGTTTCCGCCACGGTTCCGGTGCTGATGTGGATTGCCGTTCTGGTGCTGGCCGTCGCGGTGGTTGTCCTGGCGGTGCTGCAGGTGCGCGGCGCGGCGCATGTCGCGTGGACGCGGCAGGCGTTGGAGACGCTCCAGGGCGAGGTGGGCGAGGCGCAGGAGAGACTGGGGCAGAGCGGGAGCGCCGTCTCGGACCTGGCGTCACGGGTGAACGAGAGGCTGCTGCAGGTCGAGGAGGGCCTCGGCGGCCTGGGTACCTCGCGGGATACCCTCAGGAACGACCTGGAAAAGGCCGCCAAAGCACTCACTGCGCTGGAAGCGGCCGTCGCCAGAATCCCCACCTCGTTGCCCGCGACGCAGCTCCCGCCGCCCGCGCCGCCCGCGCTCGCCCCGCAGCAGCCGCCGGCACTTCCCGCGCCGACGCCCGCCCAGGCCGCGTCGCAGGAGGAGGTGAGGAAGGAGATCGCGGCGCTGAAGGCCCGCATCGAGGCGCTCAGGACGGAGGAAGTGCTGCGGGAGGCGAAGGCTCTGCAGACCCAGATCGGGGCGGTTCAGGGCCGCGTCGACAAGGCGGAACGGGAGGTGGTCGCCATCGAGAGGAAGTTGGACCGGGAGGATCTGCCTGCCCTGCGTCAGAATGTCGCGAAAGTCACCGACGAGGTGGACACGGTGGAGCAGGAGGTGCGGGGGCTGTCGCGGGAAACGGAAGCCTACAAGAAAGAGGTGTCCGACTTCTTCCGGGGCGTCTTCTACAACGACCCCTGGGCACGCAGGAACAGCGCTTCCCAACCCTGAGCACCCCACGGGATGCCGCTCTTCGCGCACGGCCGCCGACAGGCCCTGCCCGCCGGCTGTGACCGTTGCGTGCCCCGGGCAGGAGGCAAGCCGTGACGCTGTAGCGCGCGGCGCCGCGGGCGATCCGGGGGAGGCGCCGCCAAGGTCTGCATCATGGCGTTTTCACTCCCATTTTCACGGCGTGTCCGGGGACGGGTTGTCGTGTGTCTGCTGGCCTTGCTGCTCTGCGGCGTGGCGGTCGTTCCGGCCCTGGCGCCGCGACTGGGCGAGCACATCATCCGGCGGGACCTCACGGCCCGGGGATTGGACGGGATCTCGGTAGAGGTGCAGGGGATCGGCTGGCGCCGCGCGGTCCTCGGTCCGATCCGGGTCCAGGAAGGCATCGAGTCCCTGACGGTCGACCAGGTGCGGCTGCAGTACCGCCCGCTATCCCTCGCCCGGGGGCGTATGCAGGCCATCGTGGTCAGCGGGCTGCAGGCAACCGTGTTCCTCGAGGAGGGACGCTGGCGCCCGGGCTGCGAAGAGACGTTGCGGCGTGCGGCGGCACGTTTCCTGCCGGCGGCATCCCGGGCGCGCTCCGCAAGCGCCTGCCTGCAGCCCACGGCAAGGAAGGACGTGGCCGGCCCGGTCTCCGGTGACGGAGGTCCCCTCCACGTACTGGCCGGCGCCGTCCCGGTGGGCTCCGCCCCGGGCCGGGCCGACGGCCCTCCGCGCGCCTGGCAGGAACTCCTCGCCGAACGCTGCCCCCTCCTCGAACTCCGGCATGCGCGGATCGTACTGCAGGGATCGTCCGAGTCCCTGAGCATTCCCGCCGACGGGAGCCTGCGGTCCAGGCCCGGAAAAGACACGCAGGCCGTGCTGTCCCTGCGTGTCCAGGGCGGCACGGTCCATGGTTCCGCGACCTGGCCGCGACCCGGCGGGGACGGGCAGATGACCGGCCGCTGGGAGGGTCTCGAGGTCGCGGCCCTGACGCGCTGGTTGCCCGAGTTTGGCGTGGAACTGCCTTCCGAGCCACGCCTGTGGACGGGGAGGGTGCGGGGTGACGCGACGGCGACCCTCAGCGGCCAGGGGATCCGGGAAGCCGCCGCCGCCCTGGTCGTGACCGAACCCAGGGGCGGCTGGGACGCGTACGGCATCGTCCTGCACGGAGGGGAGGCGGCCTTCGAGGCGCAGTTCGGCGGTGCGCGCGTCCCGGCCCCCGGCGCCGTGCGCTTCCAGGCCCGGGCCCTGACCCTGCGCGGCCGCGGAACGCACCTTGGCCCCTTCGACTGTGAGGGATCCTGGGACGGGGGCCGCGGCGACGTCGTGGCGCGTGACATTCCCGTTCGCATGGAGCGCTATGCCGCCGCCGTGGCGTCCCTGCGCGGAGACTGGCGCCGGGATCCCGTCTCCCATGCCTTCCGCGCCGACGCCGACCTCACCCTGCAGGGCGCGGACATCGGCGGAGTGGCCGTCGACGAACTGCGCCTGAGGGCATCCGGCACAGGGGAAGAGGTCCGTCTCCACGCGTCCGCCGCCATCCCTCCGGGCACGCAATGCCTGGGGCTGACAACGGTCTCCGGGGAGGGCACCCTCACCAGGACCCCGGCTCTCGCGCTCTCGGCCGCGGGGACCGCCCGAGGGATGCCGACGCTGCCGCCGTCGTCCCCCTTCGGCTTGGCGGAACATCCCCTCGAGGTCTCCTGGCGGCTCGACGCCAGGGGGTTGGGCAGCCCGGAATGGGATGGCGCACTCCACTTCGGAATGCAGGACCAATCCCTCGGCGTCCTGGTCCCCGGCGGCATTCTGGAAGGATCCCTCTCGGGTACGCTTGACCTGCGGGCCCGGGATGGCAGCGCCGGCGTCGATGCCACCTGCCTGTTCCGGGATGGGTCCCTCGATCTGCTCTTCGCTCAGGCGGCCGTCCGCCAGGCAGAAGTCACACTCCGCGCCGAGGGGGCACTGCCCCCACGGACGGTCACGGCAACACCGTGGGCCGGCGCGCGGACCTGGATGGACGCCCTGCACGGGCTGAATGCCCGCGGCAGCGTGCGCATCGACGCGCTCTCCGGGACCGTGGGCTCGGTGTTCGAGGTGCGCGAGGCGGGACTGCGGCTGCCCTTCGCGTGGTCGTTCCCGGGAGGGTTCCGGGCGGATCCGGACACGGACGCGCCGTCGGGGGGGGAGGACTTCAGCACGGGTCCCATCCGTTTCGGTGTGTTCGAGGCGGAACGTTTCACGGCTGCCTGTGTCCCGGACGGTTCCGGGCTGGCCATCGATGGGACACTGTTTCTCCGCGCTCCCCGCGTGCCGCTGAAAGTCCGCCAGCGCACCACCTGGGACCGCGGTCTGCATGGGAGTCTGGCGTTCGAACTGGAAGAGACCGACCTGAGTACGGCGGATCTGCCGGCCGAGGTGCAGTCCCGGCTCGACGGCCTCAGCGCCCGGGCCCGCGTCGCCTGCCAGGGATACGCCCGCCTCGGAGCGGGCCCGATCCGCCTGCCTCTGGAGCTGACCCTGACCGACGCCGAAGTGGATTGGCAAGCCCGTAAGATCCAGGCCTCGGGACTCATGGCAAGCCTCGCCTTCGAGGATGTCCTCCGCCTGCGCTCCCTACCCAGCCAATGGGTCCGCTTCGCCGAAGCCCGAACCGGAGACCTGCGCCTGCAGGACGGCGAGATCCGCTTCCGTCTCGAAGCTCCGCAGGCCCTCTTCGTGGAGGGCGCCCAGTGCGGGTGGTGCGGCGGTCAGGTCCGGGCGACTGCCTTCCGAGTCGACCCGCGACAGGCGGAATTCGACGTGACCCTCTTTGCCGAAGAGATCGATCTCCTCCAGGTCCTGTCTCTGATCAAGGGCTTCCGGGGGACCGGCGTCGGCTTGCTGCACGGGCGGGTCCCCCTGTCCTACCGGAACGGTCGGCTCGGCTACGGCTACGGTTATCTGTACAGCGTGCCTGGCAGGGAAGGAAGGCTCGCGCTCGAGACACAGGGCTTCCTCACCGCGTCCATCCCCCCCGGCAATCCGAACTACGCCCAGATGCGGCAGGCCGAAAAGGCGCTCCAGGACCTGCGCCTCGATGTCTTTCGTCTGGAATTCACCGGCATCCGGGCAGGCATGCCGTCGGCTCAGCTCTCCATCGTGGGCGAAAGCGTTGCCGACAAGGTGCCCCTACACCTGGATGTCAACGTCCACGGCCCCGTCGAGGAGACGATCAACTTCGGCCTTCGCCTGGGAGGGCTGTAGCAGGCGGACGTTTGAATGGACGCCCGCCGCCGAACGTCTGTATCTCTGATGCACCAAGGCGAAGCCAACGCCAAGCGCATGGAGACCGACCGCATGAAGACGATGCTTGCCCTTGCCCTGCTGCCGCTGCCCCTCGGTTTCGCCACCGGCTGTGTGCGGGTCAAGACGGACCCCATCGAGGTGAAACCCATCCATATCACCGTCGACGTCAACGTGAGAGTCGCACGGGAATTGGATAGCTTCTTCGACGACATCGACCGGAC
Source organism: Lentisphaeria bacterium (assembly GCA_016935045.1). Classification (GTDB taxonomy): domain Bacteria; phylum Verrucomicrobiota; class Lentisphaeria; order Oligosphaerales; family JAFGRS01; genus JAFGRS01. The sequence goes on from JAFGRS010000215.1 coordinate 6,691, forward strand.
CGATCCCAGCATGCAGTCCCCACCCCCGGCGCAGGGAACCAGATGACCGGACGCGAACCCCCAGGAGAGATCTCGCCATGAAAGCCAACCCAGCGACCAACCCCCGCAGCCGAAGCATCCCCACCCGCCTGCTCCCCCTCCTGATTGCCTGCCTCGGCCTCGCACCCCTGCCCACCGCCCGGGCCCAGGATCTGGCCGCAATCAAGCAGCGCATGGCCCAGCGCGTCCTGGACATCGCCCCCCTCAAAACCGACAAGACCGTGGGCGAAAACCGCGACGGCTTCCTGGAACTCCTGCGCCAGGAACATGCGAACCAGGCACAACCCCTCGTCGATGCCGAAAACGCCGATCGACGGCAGGTCTATCGGGCCGTCGCGGAACGGACCCAAACCACCGCCGACACCGTGGGCAAAGAGCGCGCCCGACAGATCGCCGAATCCTCCGCGCCGGGGGTCATGCTGCAGCGCGAGGACGGAACCTGGTACGAAAAACGCTAGCCCGGAGCCTGGCGCCGTGTCGGCAGGAGGAGGGGGAGGGGAAACGGACACGAACGGAGGAGGAGGGGAAACGGACACGAACGGACGTAACGGACACAACGGACGGGAGGGGAACAGGGAGACGGCGGCGGGGCTCGGAACGGCAATCCCCATTCTCCCGTCCGTTACGTCCGTTCGTGTCCGTTTCCCCTCCCCCTTTAGTGTCCGTTTCCCCTCCTCCCCCGTTCGTGTCCGTTTCCCGTCCGCCGGTCAGCGGTGGCGGAAGTGTTTTCCGTCGAGGGTCTGTGTTCCCCGGATGCCGAAGCGGATATCGAGTGTGGGGTTTTCGACGCCGAGGGTTCGCACGCAGAGCTGGTGTAGGCCTGCTGCGAGGGAAATCGGTGTGGAACGCCATCCTGGTCCCTGCGGCAGGTCCAGTTCCAGGCCGTCGACCACGACGGCGCCATCGAGGGGGAGGTTGCCGCGGAACTGGAACTGCCCGAGTCCCGGCTCCGCCACCTCGAACCAGGCTTCGATGGCAATGGCGTTCCCCCTGCCTGCTCCGAGCGTTTTCAGCCAGTCCCCGGCGGCTTGTTGGGCATAGGCGTGACCCCCATCGCCCACCGTGACCTGAATGCCTTCGGGCATCAGCCCCAGGACCCCCCCGGGGCTGACCGGAGGAGGCGCGGGGGGCTCGACCCGTACCCGCACCGGATTCCCCATCCGCGCCGATTCCGTACCCGCGTTGAGAACCGGCCGCAGGGCGACCTCCCCCAGGGCAAGCTCCCCGGATGGGACTAC
>JAFGRS010000216.1 GCA_016935045.1 Lentisphaeria bacterium
ATACCTTAGAGTATGCGCCCTCCTTGTGCCTTGCGGATGACCTTGCGGCGCCTCGCCAAAATGTGAAGTTATTTCCGTGCGGACCCTCAGTCGGCACGCCTGCGCAAGGGGCTTTCCTGGCCCTTTTTTCCTCCGCCGGGATGCACGGGGGATGCCCCGGGCTATAGTACGGGTGGTTTGATGAAGACCTTGGAACGGCGTGGTCCGAAGGCCCCGGGGGCCCATGAAGCGGGTGCTATGGCAGGCCGGGCGGCGTTCCCGGGTGTACGGCTGATGTTGCTGAACAGACTGCTTTGTGTTCTGACGCTGTCGGCGTTGTCCTGCTGGGTGTTCACGAGCGCTGCTCAGGACACGCCGAGCGCCGAACTGGCAATGCTCCTGTCACGGGCGCTGCACGGCAATCCCGCCATTCTGGCTGCCAGGGACCGCATCGAGCAGGCCCTGGCGCGTCACGAGGAACTGCTGGGTTTCTTCGATCCCGGTCTCTACGCTGCCGGCGGCAAGGCCGAACGTGCCCGTGGGGTCCCCGGGGGATCCGGCTTTCACTCCGTCACCAACGACAGCCACGAGATCCAGGTCGGGGCGGAGGCAGCCCTGCAACCGGGCGCCTATCTGAATGTCGGTACGGTGCATCGCTTTCTGACCCGGGACAGCGACTACAACCACCTCTACCAGAGCCTGATCGGCGTCCGCCTGAGGATTCCACTGCTGCGGGACAGCGGCTTTCTGCAGTGGGAGCTGCAGCGCTGTCGGGCCATGGCGGAGTACCATGCGGCGGTGGGGGACATGGTGGCGGTGATGCAGCTGACCCAGCGGCAGGTGGAGAGTGCCTACATCAATGCCTACGAGACCCTGGCGGTCCACCGGGTCTCGCAACTGGCCGGCAAACGCTTCGAGGTGTTGCTCGCGGAGGCGCGGGAACTCACCCGCCTGCAGGTGGTCCCCAGCTACCAGATCCACCCGGCGGAGATGGAGTACACGCTCCAGAAGGAAGAGGAAGAACGCTCCGGCCAGGCCCACGGCGTCAGCCTCCTGCGCCTGGGAGGGGCCGTCGGCGACGGCCGGCCGGCGACCCTCGCCTTCGGCCCGGAACGCCTCGTTCAGGTCGCCCGGGAACTCCGCGAACTGCGCCCCGTCCACGTGGACGAGGCCCTGGCACGGCGCGGCAGCCACATGCTCATCGAACACCGCGTCGACGCGGTAAAGGCCGACCTGCGGCGCACCGAGGACGACCTCAAGCCCGACTTTTACCTCCATGCCGGCGCCACCTGGATGGGCGAAGACCCCCACTACCCCCTCGGCAGCCGTACCATCCGCACCGAACGCGGCCTCGGAGGGGAAGTCGCCCTGGTCTGGGAGCGCCCCATTGGCTACCATGCCGAACGCGGCCGCCTGGCCCAGTACCGCGCCCGCATTGCGGAACTCGAACATTCCCGCGACGATCTGCGGGTCACGGTCGAGACCGACCTCACCGTCGCAGCCCTGGCCTATTCGCGCCTCAAGGCCCGCATCGAACTCCTGGACCGGGCCCTCGAATCGGCCGCGGGCGCACTCGAGGCCGAACGGGAACGCTTCCGCCTCGGGGAGGGACGCAGCCGCGACGTCCTCGACGCAGAGAAGGACCTGACCAGTATCCAGTTGCAGCAGACACGCGCGGCGGCGGAAATGCTGCGCGCCCGGAACGACTACCGCTATGCGGCGGGATACCCTGATGCGGAACCCGCCCTGGCCCCTCCCGGCCCCAACCAGGATGCAGACCATGGCACGCTTCAGTGAACTCTTCCGCAAGACGCGGGAACCCGAGGAACCCAGGGTCGAGACCGCCACCATCGAGTCCCCCATCATCCAGGACATGCAGAAGGAGAACCTGGAACAGGACATCTACATCCTCGACGACGAGGACGGGTCCCGCGAGCAGAAACTGCAGAAGGTCGCCGAGAAGGAGGTGCAGTCCGCCGCGGCGGACTCCCTCAAGCGCTACCATGTCATCAAGATGGGGCGTTGCCCGGTGTGCGGGGAGCACCTCCGGCAGCACCTCTTCGCCACCATCTGCGAGTCCTGCGGCTGGCACAACTACGACGTTCCCCGCAACGGGCCGGTGCGCGTGCATCTCCGCCACCGGGACGCCCCCATCGAGGGCGACCGCTGCTACGTGCTCAAGGGGGGGGAGTGCCTGGTCATCAAGGATGACATGGTCACGGCCAAGGTCCCCGCGGCATCCTATGATTACGTGGAGTATGTCTGGCCCGCGGACGAGGTGGAGCAGCGCCACAAGCAGGTCGCCTCCCAACTGCAGATCAGCTGCGGCTGGTGCAACGAAGCGGCCGACCCCTCCAAGGACGGCTTCCACCTGGTCCATGCCGCCTTCGGCGCGGCCCAGGAACGGTACTGCTTCTGTTCGGACGAATGCTACGAGGCCTTCCGTAAGATGTACCCCGCCCGGGTGCATCGGAACTGCTACGAACGGGACTGTGTGGAATGCAATCTGTGCCAGAAACGCTACGGCGGCGAGGCCGAGGGCATCCGCATGCTGGCCAAGGACTTCCTGACGGTGCAGCGGCAGAAGGCCATGGGACAGAACCCGGCCTGACGGGCCGTGCAGCCAGACGGGGAATCGACGCATGGGTGACATCCGTACCACGTCCGGGGAGGACCTGCCCCTCACCAGGCGGACCGCCAGACGCCGGCGTCTGCTCGTCCTCGTGATCCTCGCGGCCCTGGTCGGGGGGATCGTCTATGCCGGCATCGCCGTCAAGGTGCGGCGCTATGCCGTCACCTCCGGCTACGTGACCACCGAGGAGTACGCCGAGGTCCGGCCGGCGGCGGCGGGGATTGTCGCCCGCATCGAGGTGGGCAGCGGCGCGCAGGTCAACAAGGGCGACGTCCTGGTCTACCTCGAGGCCGAAGAGGAGCAGGCCACCTACGAGGAGGCCCGCAGCCGGGTGCAGAAGATCGAGGTGGAACTGACGCGGCGGCGCGCGGAGATCGACAACCAGCTCGAGCGCAGCCGCGTCACCCTCGACGAACAGAGGCGCAACCACGAGGACGCCATCGCCATCGCCAGGCTGCAGCTCAAGAACGCCCAGAGCAAACTGGAACTCACCCGGGAACTCGTCGAGAAGGGGCTCAAGGCCGGCAGCGCCCTCGACGACGAGCAGCTCAAGGAACAACTGGCCCAGGCCCAACTCGCCAGTCTCCTGGCCAGGGACCTGGCGATCTACCAGACGCTCCTCGAACGCGAGCGCGCCGCCCGGGAGACCGAGATCACCTCCATGCAGCAGGAGATGAATGCCCTCAAGGACGCGGTGAAACGGTCCGAGGCCCGGCTCAAATCCAGGGAGATCCGCGCCCCCATCAGCGGCCAGGTGCTGCGCTACGAATTCGTCATCGGCGAACTCGTGCGCCCCGAAACGGTCCTCTACGAGATCTTCGGGGGCGAGAAGCAGGTCCTCAAGCTGCGCATCGCCGAACGCTTCGCCGCCCGGGTCAACGTCGGCCAGGCCTACAGCGCCCTCCTGGCCCCCTACCGGGGCCTGCAGAAGGTCACCTTCGAGGGCACCGTCGAACACCTCCGCAACGTCATCCAGGCCGAGGGACAGAATACCTACCGTGTGGCCTACTGCAGCTTCCACCCGAAGGGCTACACCATCTCGCCCGGAACCACCGCCGAGGCGCGCATCTACTACGGCCGTTCCTGCCTCTGGTTCTACCTTCTGAACATCGACAACTAAATACTCGCGGACGGAGATACGATGACGTTGGCCGAGGCGGATTTGGATGCCGGAGAGCACCAGGGGCAAGGCGGGCACCTGTCTGCGTGCGTACCTGCCTGCGCCGTGTACGTCGCGGCAGGCAGGCACGCACAGACAGATCCCCAAAGCGGTCTGTCCCCTTGGCCCCGGGAGGGTTCGGCACCGGAGACGCCCGGTCCCTGCGGGATGGGGCGGCGGCGGGGCCCCGCACACCCGGGCCCGCGGGCCAAGACCGCCGCGGGTATGGGCACCGCCGGCCCGGGTGCACGCTGCCTCCGCCGGCGCTCCCACCAACGTCACCGTATTTC
>JAFGRS010000217.1 GCA_016935045.1 Lentisphaeria bacterium
AACCCGCGAGTGCCCGCGCGGCCGCGGGCGTTCCATCCCCCTGGAGCGCGAGCGTACCGCGAGCATCCCTGCGTTGACTGAGGCATTTGGCTTCCCGCCGCCACTGCCCTTGCGGCAGTGGAGCGCCGATTCGGGGGGAGGGAGCGCGGCGGTTCCAAGCTCCGGCGAATCGCTTCCCGCCGCCACTGCCCTTGCGGCAGTGGAGCGCCGATTCGGGGGGAGGGAGCGCGGCCGCGCCCCCTCCCCGCCCTCCGATTCGGCGCTCCACCGGAACAAGCCCGGCGGCGGCGTTGGGATCTTGAAACAGCCCTGCGTGCCGTGGGCGGGTGCTTGATCTCCGGCCTGGCGATGCGATAGTCCCGGAGGCTCAGAACACCGTGCAAGGAGGCCCCGGACGTGCGTGACACCATCGCGTTGCTCGAGGATCTGATCCGCTTGCGTCCGGTGACGGCGGACGTCGTCGCGGTGAATGCGGCCACCGGGTTCCTGCACGGGTATCTGGCGGCGGAGGGACTGCACTGCTGCCTCGAGGAGGTGGACGGGCGGCGGGTTCTCTATGCCTGCACGGAGGAGACGCGTCAGCCGGAATTTCTGCTCAACGCGCATGTGGACGTGGTACCGGGTGAGGAGGACCAGTTCGAGCCTCGAGTGGTCGACGGCTGGCTGCATGGCCGGGGCAGCAACGACTGCCTGGGCAACGCGGTGCTGTCGGCGCAGGTCCTGTGCCGGGTCCGGGGTCGTGCCTCGGTGGGGGCCGTGTTCAGTGCCGACGAAGAGACGGGCGGCGCGACGACGGCGGCGATGGTCCGGCGCGGGTATGGCGCCCGGAGGTTGATCCTGGTACTGGACGGTCCGGCGTACGCGGTGGCGGTGGCGCAGAAGGGCATCGTGACCTGCGTACTCACGGCCCGGGGGCGTGCCGCGCACGCCTCGACCCCCTGGTTGGGCCAGAACGCGATCGATGCTCTGCTGGACGGGTACAGCAAGGTGCGCGAGGGGCTTGCGTCCGTGGTCGCGGGGGACGAATGGCACGACACGGTGTCGGCCACGGTCATCGAGGGGGGGACGGTCGCCAACCGGGTGCCGGACAGAGCCCGGCTGACGCTGAACATTCGGTTCACCGAACCGGGGGGCGACCAGCGCTGGGTCGCGCTGCTGCGGGAGGTTTCGGGGCTGGATGTAGCGGTGGGGGTATCCTGTCCGGTGGTGGTATTTGACGAGGCCACTCCGGCCCTGACCGATCTGGCCCGGGCCATGGCGGCCTATCTGGGGCGGGAGATTGGCGCGAAGCGGATGAACGGGGCGACGGACGCGCGGCACTTTGCCGGTCTGGGGGTCCCGGTGGCGATCCTCGGCGCGGCGGGCCGGGACGTGCATGGTCGGGACGAAGCGGTGGACATCGAGGTCCTGCGCGCCTACGAGGAGATGTTGAGCCTGTATCTCACCGGCGGCATTTCCGGGGCCGCTTCCGGGGTGCAGGGCTGAGCCGGAAAGCCGTGGGAGGATGGCATGACGCGATCGAGTCCGGATGGGGCCGGTGAGAGCAGCGTTGCCGGGGGTCCGGTGGGGGGCGCCGGGTCTGCCGGCGAGGTGTGGAGTCTTCCCGGTGACCGGGAGCTGTTTGACCGGGAATTCTCCCGGTGGCTGCCGGAATCGATTCTCGATGCGCACGTGCATGTGTTCGAGAAGGGATGCCTGCCTGCCGGCTTCCGTTTCGCCGCGGAGAACTGCTACACGCGTTTCGGCGGGGAGCATACGCTGGAGCAGTGTCTCTCGGCGGCGGCCTGCCTGCTTCCCGGCCGGCGTTTCGGCATGCTGAGTTTCGGGACCCCCCACGCTGCTGTCGACCGCGAGGCGGCGGCCCGGTATACGGGGAGCACGGTGGACAACCGGACACGCTTCGGGCTGGCGCTGGTTGCGCCGGAGGACGACGCTTCGGCGCTGGCGGATCGCGTTCGCCGGCACGGTCTGGTGGGGCTCAAGCCCTACCGCAACTATGTGTCCGGGCTGGCGCCGGAGGCGGTGCGGATTCCGGACATGCTGACTCCGGTGCAGTTGGAGATGGCTGACGGGTTGGGCCTGGCGATCACGTTGCACATCCCCAAGGCCGCCCGGTTGGCGGATGCGGACAATCAGCGTGATCTGGTCGCCCTGTGCCGGACGTATCCCCGCATCCAGGTGATCGTGGCCCACATCGGCCGTGCCTACTGGCTGAGCAACGTGGTGGGCCATCTGGACGGGCCGGCGTCCTGTCCCAATCTCTGGCTGGACACGGCCATGGTCAACCACGCGGGTGTGCTCGAGTACGCCTTCCGGCACTTCCCACGGGAGCGGATTCTATTCGGCAGCGATGCGCCGATTGCCTGGTTGCGGGGCAAGTCCGTGGAGGTCAACGGCCAGTATGCCTACCTGATGGGGGAACCGTACCGCATTGGCAGCTCGATCTACGATGCGGATCACGTCGTATCGTTCACGTATTTCTACTATGAGATGCTCCGCGCGGTGAAGGAGGCGGCGCTGCGGGTCGGCTGGGGCGCCGGGGATCTGGAAGGGTTCTTCCACGGCCATGCGGAGCGTCTGCTGGGATCGGTGGCGCGGGGGCTGTACGGCGGGTCGTGATCGGCCGGCGCGGGAGGCGGAAGCGCCTCGGAGGGAGAGGGCGGGGGCGTCAGCGCCGCGTATCTGCCGTGGGATCATCCCGGGGGCACCGGATCGGGGTATTCGTCGCGCCTGGCACGGGTTCAGGGGGATGGGGCGATGCCGACGGTCCCGATCTCGATGGTGTGGGGCAGGTCGCGTTCGCCGCCATAGAGCCAGGCCCCGAAGCAGAGGTTGACGTGGCTGATGTCGGCGACGCGGATGCGGTCGCCGGCCTGTCCGCGTCCCGGGGGGACCTGCCAGTGCCCGAAGAAGCGCAGGTCCGCGAGGGGGACGGTGCGGACCTCCCAGCGCTCGGTGAGGGGCAGGACGGCACCCCAGGGGGTCCCATCCCGCTCGACGAGGGCGATCTCGATGCCGTTCGTTCGCGGGTCGAGACCGCGGGCCTGGACCTGGAGCACGGGGTTGCCCTCGAGTTCGGCGGCCCAGCGGGCGCGTTCCGGGGGCACGCCGAGGCGGAAGCCGGTGGCGTCGGGCTCGGGTCCGAAACCCCCGACAGCGATCCGGAGGATGCCCTCGCCGGGTTGGTTTCCGGGGCGCACGGCCACGCCGGCGGGGTGGCCGTGGGTTTTCGGGGCTCGGGGCAGGGAGCCGGGGAGGATGAGGGGCACGGGTCCCTGGCGCGGGATGACCGCGACGGTCGCATCGGGGGACCCGGCGGCGAGGGCGACGGAGGCGACTTCGACCCAGTGATCGGCTTCGCGGGTTGCGGGCAGCACCCAGGCGCCGGTGACGAGGGCCACCTGGGCGAGCCGAGCGGGGTTGGGCCGTTGGCCGCCGGTCCCCCACATGGGGCGCAGGGAGCCCAGCGGGATGTGGACGGACTGCCACTCGGGGCCGGCGGCGACGTCGGTCCCGAAAGCGGTCCCGTCCTCTTCGACGAGGGAGACTTCCAGGAAGGGTGTCTGGGGGGCGGCCCGGAGGCTGACCACGAGGGTGTCGTAGGCGTCGGTCCGGTTTGCCGGGCCGGTTGCCGGGAGGCGGATCCCGATGCAGGACGGAGGCGGACCGAAGCCGCCGGCTTCGAGGCGCAGAGCGGCCTCGTTGGGGGTCCTTCCCGCGACGATGGCGGCCCGGGGTTCGCCGCGGAGGATGCCGCTGCCCTGGATCTCGGGGGGCGCCTGGACGGCGCTGAGTGTCAGGCAGGGGAAGGGTGGCGGCGGGGGTGGTCCGTCGGGGAGGCGATTGCCGGGGAAGCGCCGCACCGCGCCCGCGTTGGCGATTTCGACCGAAAGCGCCGCGTTGCCGGGGCGGAGGAGGTGTCCGGGGAGGATTGCGGCGAAGCGGTAGGGTGCCGGGGATGCCATGGGCAGGCGCAGGGATTCCGGGGCAGTGCCCGTGCGGAGCAGGAGTGTAGCGACGGTGTCGCCGGCGGCCGCGACGGTGGTCTGGATGGGGAGGTCATCTCCTTCGCGCCACAGCCTGGGGGGCTCGAAACGGCAGGCGACGTCGGCACGGGGCGTCGGTTCGGGGATCCAGAAGGGGAGAGGATCGGGAGGCCGGCTCGGCACGTCCGCATCGCGGCGGAGGAGGTAGTATCCCGGCTGCACGGTGATGGCGCCTGCCCTGGCCGGCGTTGCCCGGGCAGGTTCGGCATAGGTCGAGACCAGGAACGCCTCGCCGAGATCGGGCAGGCGCAGGCCCAGCGGCTGCCGGGCGTGCAGGAGGCGCACCTTTTCGGCCGTACCCCCCGTGTAGGGGTCGGCCACGGTCACGGCGTCGGGGTAGACCTGGAGGTGCCAGAGCCCGGGTGCGGCTCGGTCGAGAAAGTAGGCCCCGGTTCCCCCGTATGTGGCCACGGGCGAGGTCCCGACTCCCCACACGTGTTCGAGTCGAGCCGGATCCGGAGGCTGGGTCCGGGTGCTGTTGGAGTGCAGGAATTCGGTCTGCGTCACCCATTCGCTGAGGTCCTGTTCGTAGGAGACGCGGGCATTGGCGAAGCGGGTGTTGTCCGGGTAGGATCCGGCCGCGGTATGTCGGGGGAGCTGACGGAACGCGCGGGCGGCGACGGCGAAGCTGATGGCTTTTCCGGGGGTATAGAGGAGGTTGAGGAAGTGGGTCTGCCAGTTTTCGTTGCCGGCGGCGAGGGCCACGGCGTCGTACTGGAACTGGGTGGCGATTTGGATGCCGGCGGCGCGGAACTCCCGGGCCATGGCGGGGTAGATGTAGGAGCCGTCGACATCGGCGGCATCGAACTCGTACACGATCTTGGCCATGGCGTCGAGGCAGGGAGTGTGGGCGCTGTGGTGCCGGTCGACGGAGGGGAGGGCGTTGTGGGTCAGCGCATGGCCCGCCACCAGGCCTGTCGGGTACCAGCCGAAGGTGACGCCATCGAGCCGAGCCCGGGAGGCGGCGGCTTCCCGTCCGCCCCAGCAATTGTAGAAGATCGGTTTGCGGCAGCCGGCGGCGCGGACGGCGGCGGCCAGGGCATCGATGTACTCGATGACCTGATCATCCGTGGTTCCGGACGGGTAGATGGGTTCATTGATCAGCTCGAAAGCCGCCACGGCAGGGTCCTCCATGTACGTCCGGCCGCTGTAACGGTTGCGATGGGCCACAAACCCGGCGAGGTAGCGGCGCTGGCAGGACCGGGCTTCCGGGTCCGTGGTCAACTGTTGCATCGTGAACCGGTTCGAGAAGCCCGGGGTACCCGGCGTCGGCGTGCCCCACCAGGCAATCGGAGTCAGGACCACCACGAACCCCCGAGCCCCCGCCTCGGCGACCAGACGGTCCAGAAGGCGCAGGTGCTCGTTGTCCAGGAGGGTGCCGTCCGCGGCGCTGATCTCGCGGTCCCAGCAATGAAGGCGCAGGGCATCGAGTCCCAGGCGTTGGAGATGGGTGAGGTCGCGGCGGATTTCCTCGTCGTAGGACGCGCCCGCGCGCGCCAGTCCCTGGTAGTCGAGGGCAAAGGGAGCGTAGTAATTGACACCGAAACAGGCGACTTCGGCGCCGCTGTCCCGTCGGCGCAGGACTCCTTCCTGGCAGTGGATGTCCCCGGCCGGGACGGGAAGCCCGTGCAGGCAGGTCCAGGCAATGCAGGTCGTAACGACGGCGGCGCAGGGCGTGTTCATGTTCCATTCCCGTGGTTTCGCGGGGGGTACCCGTGCGGTCCCTCCCGATCCCGGCGGAGTGGCCACCTCTCCAAGAGATCGCCGCTGCTCTGCGGTGTGGCCCTTTTTGCCGGTCGGCATGGGGCCACTCTCACGGCCGCGTTTCCGGTCGGCACCAGTATCGCCGGTGCTGCGGGTCTGCTCCAAGACCCGGCGAATCGGTTTCCGCCGGCACTGCCCTTGCGGCAGCGGAGCGCCGATTCGGGTAGGGGCAGCGCGGCCGAGCCCCCTCCCCTTCCTGCTACCGGCGCCGGACCCGGACAAGCCCGGCGGCGGCCTTGCGACCTTGCAACAGCCCTGCCGGTGCCGGGCGGGAGCGTTTACGGCCGTCGCAGGACGAAGCGCCTGACGCTGACGAACATGCCGCTCGAGCGCGGGTTCTTCCCGGTGACGGTGACGGTCAGGTCATGGACTCCCCGGGCGAGGTCGGGTTTGCCGAGGGGAATGGGGCCGCTGACATCGAGTTCCGGCGCGTAGGCGTCGAAGGGTTCCCCCACCGGTGTTCCGTCGAGGGACAGCTGCACGGTGCCATAGCTTGGGAACATGACGAAGTCCGCGAAGAGTTCGTAGATACCCGGCGTCCGCACGGGCAGCGCGAAGGTCATGGCTTCGCCGGGTTTGGAGGCTTTGAGGAAGACCGATCCGAGGTCGTCGAGGGGTTTGACGGGGGTGCCGCTGGGGGAGACCAC
>JAFGRS010000218.1 GCA_016935045.1 Lentisphaeria bacterium
GCGTGGAACTCAGGGCTGTTTCAAGATGCGGTGGATCGGTTCCCGCCGCCACTGCCCTTGCGGCAGTGGAGCGCCGATCCGGGGTGAGGGAGCGCGGCCGCGCCCTCTCCCCGCCCTCCGATCGGCGCTCCACCGGGACAAGCCCGGCGGCGGCGAACTCCACTGACCCATTACTTCATGCCGGCTCTGCCGCGCGGGTCTCGAGGCTGACGCGCCGGTGTTCCTGCGCGGAGGTGATGCAGGCGAGGGTCAGGAGGAGGGAGTTGAGCCCGTCGCGCGGGCGTGCGGCGGGGGAGACCTCGCCGCCGCGGATTTCGCGCTGGAAGGCCTGCTGCAGGCCCACGTCGGGGGAACCCGCGGGGCCTTCGGGGAAGGTCATGGGTTCCTTGGGGCCCTGGCTGCGGCAGGGCTCGAAGGTCACCCCGGCCAGGCTGCCTCCGGGGATGGTGCGGGCATTGCCGCGGGCGCCGGTAATGTCGCACTTCTCGCCGATTTCGGGGGCGCCGATGCTGGTGATCATGGTGGCGCCGCGGCCGTCGCCGAAGTCGATCAGGGCGCTGAGGGCATCGAGGGCGCCGGTGGCGGCGGTGAAGGTGTTCCGCCGCGCCACCGCGGTGACGGCCAGGGGCGCGCGCCCCATCAGCCAGCAGACCAGGTCGAAATCGTGGGCGCAAAAGTCCATGATGCCGCAGAACGGGGACGGCTTGAGGTACTGGTCCTTCATCATGCCCCGCGAGCGCCCGAGAAACACCTGGACCGGATCGATCGCCGCCGCCGCCCGCCGCATGGCGGCGTAGCGGGCGGAAAAACGCAGCTGGAAGGAGACGTAACACACCCTGTCGGACGCTTCCGCCAGGGCCACCAGCCCGCGCGCGGCCTCGAGGTCGTCTCCGAGGGGCTTCTCGCAGATGAGGTGTTTTCCGGCCTGGATGGCGGCCCGGGCGATGGGGAGATGGTTGCCGACGTCGGTGACGACGTTGACCGCTTCGATCTCGGGGTCATCGAGGATGCGCCGGTAGTCCGCGACGCCTGTCACGCCCCACTCCGCGGCTGCCTTATCGAGACGGTCGGGCCGGATGTCGCAGGCGTATCGGATCCGCACTGCTTCCCCCTGCCGTGCCGCCGCGGCGTGGGCGTGTCCCCGCGGTCCGCAACCGATGATCGCCGTGGTGATGGGTGTCATGGACTCGTACCTCCTTCACTTCGGTGTTCGTAACTGCCCAGGTACCGCAAGACGGGGTTCAGGGTTCAGGGTTCAGGGTTCGGGGTTCAGGGGGATGAGATGAAAGCCTCGCGACGGCCTGCGGACTTGCGCGTCCACCGACAGCCAGGTCCGTTTGCGTTCATCCGCAAAGGAAGCCGGCAAGCACCATGGATGCCTCCGTGTGAGTTTTCCTGAACCCTGAACCCTGAACCCTGAGTAGTCACCCGTGTTCATTGTTTTTCCTTCGTGATTCCTGCGTAGATCCGGTTAGCGCGCGATCAGTCCGCGGATTTCGAAGGGCCGCAGGGCGACGGGGATGCGCCCGTCACAGGCGGTGAATTCCCCCGAGGGGCGTTCCAGGCCGTCGGCCGGGGCGTATTCCCGGAAGCCGGGCGGCAGGTGCAGGACGCCCGTCGTCCCCCTGCCCACGGCCTCGTACAATCGCACGAAGACGCCCTCCGGGGCGGGGCGCAGGGCGGAGACGAAGGTGCCCCCGGCATCCAGGCGCCAGCCGTGCCTCAGCGTTTCCGGCGCGGCCCGCAGGCGCAGCGGAGGTCGGGCGAAGGCATGTCCTTCGCGGACGATGGCCGCATCGCTGTCCGCGCCATGCACCAGGATGGCATAGTCGAAGGCATGGGGCATGCCCTCGTTGAAGGAGCCCTGGCTGGGGGCCTTGTACTCCATGGCGGCGGCGCGGAAGAGCGTCAGGAGGAGAGTGCCGTTGTCGGCGCCGTTGCCGGGAACTCCGCGGTTGAGGAGGGCGACTCCCGCGGTTGCGTCCTGCAGGTCGGCCCAGTTCTGGGCCACGTGTTCGCCCTGGGGGCGTGCCTGGATGCCGTAGGGGATCTCGTGGCGCAGGGCGGCATTGCGGAGGGCGGTCGGGAAGGCGGCGCGGATGCGGCAATGCCTGCCCTGGGGGAAGAGAGTGGTGCGGAAGGCGATGCGGGGGAACCAGGGCGCGATGCGCAGCCGTGTCTCGAAGCGGATCTGGAGTCGCCAGAAGCCGATGTGACCGGTCTGGACCACCTCGATCACGTCGCCGCGCCTGCAGGCGGAGACGCCCTTCACGGCGGGCCGGAACGTGCCCCGGTTGGCCAGGTCTCCGGGCCGGGAGCGGTCGTAGGGGTCGGGCACATTCCGGGTCAGGGACGATTCCAGGCCGCCGCCGTTGAGAGGGGATTCGAAGTTCAGCCAGAGGTCCCCGTAGTCCATCTGCAGGGCCAGGGCGCCGAAGGGGCACGGGTCGGGGGCAACCAGGTTGCGGCCGGCGGCATCCCACAGGCCCCGGATGTACCCCGACTCGCCGATTTCGACATGGCAGGATGGCGTCTCGACGCGCAGGGGCAGAGCCGCCGGAACCGGGTCCGGAAGCCGGCGGGCCTCGTCCGCGCGGCAGAGGCCGAAGGGACCCACGCCCACCCGGAACAGAGCGCCGTCCTCCTCGACGCACTCCTCCCGGGCAAACCCGAGCCCGTTGAACCAGCACGGTCCCCCGGATCCGCCTGCGGCAAGGTCCTCCGCGGCCCGGCTCAGTTCGGCTTCGGCGCGGTCGAGTTCGGCGCGCACCTCGGCCAGGGCTTCGTCGCAGACCGTGCCGCAGATGGTGTCGTGGAACTGCTGTTTCAGCAGCAGCCGCCAAGCCCGCGGCAGGGCCGGGGTATTGCCGGCGCCGAGGGCTTCGAGAGCTTCGAGGTCGAGGGCCCGGCCGATGCCGGCCCGGGCACGCTGCTTGATGGCGATGTTCGAGGTGAAGGTCCCCTGGAAGTTGCTGTTGAACTCCCCCTGCACCAGGGGCGCCTCGCTCCAGTCCACGGCATCCGCGTAGGCGGACGGGGTGCTGAAGCGGACGGTAGGCAGGGAACCCTCGGCGTTCAGGGCGGCCACGACCCGCGGAGCGGAGGCCTGGGGCATCATGAAGTCGCCGCCGTTGCAGAGGAGGACCGGGCCGGGACCGTAGGCCCGGATCTCCTCGCACAGGGCGCGAATCCGTTGCGGGCCGCAGCCGCGCAGGTCGAGGTCGGGGGCGTGCAGCACCTCGGCCTCGCTGGGAAAACGGACGTTTCCGTACCCCCGCGCCAGCCAATGGGTGCGCAGACGGGTGCCGTCGAGCCCCTCCCAGACGAAGTGACGGCGCTGCACCTCCCGGCGCATGCAGCGCCAGAAGACATAGGTGCGGTATCCCGCCTGGGTGAGGATCTGTGGCAGCTGGGCGTGATGGCCCCAGCAGTCCGCGATCCAGCAGCAGTCCGGGGTGATGCCGAGGTGTGTTTCGAGCCAGTCCCGGCCTTCCTTGACCTGGCGGAAGAGGGATTCGCCGTCGGGGTGGTTCATGTCGGGCATCACGAACATCCCCGGCGCCACGGTCAGGCGTCCTTCGCGGGCGAAGCGCACCAGGTCGTCGCGGCACTCCGGGCAGCGTTCCCAGAAGGCTTCCAGCAGAATGACCTGCTCGATCAGGAAGGTGTAGTCCGGAGACGCCCCCAGGATGCGCAGCGCCTCCCGGATATTGGCAAAGGAGATGGCAAGGTACTCCTCGTAGCCCTTCAGGTAGACCACGTCGTAGTGGAAGGAGGGCACCACGTGGATCGCATCGTCCGGCATCGGCATTCTCCAAAGGGGCCGCCAAGGCCGCCGGGGGCAAGAGAGGTCGTGGACAAGAGAAACAGGGCCGCCCCCGGATGGCGGCAGAACCGCCTCCGGGCAGCCGGCCTCCGTCACACTCCCTGCCGGCACCAACGGGCGAGTTCCCCGAGGGTCCGGTTCGTGCGCGGGGTGTAGCCCGGCAGCGGCAGGATCCGCTCGTGCACCGCGTCCACCAGCCAGTGCGGCTGCGGGAAGTACTTCTCTTCGAGTTCGGCGGCGGGACAGACCCAGTTGCGCGACCCCACCACGACCGGGGGAGCATCGAGGAAGTCGAAGGCGAGTTGGGTCAGATTGGCGGCGACGTTGTGCATGAGGTTGCCGCGTTCCACCGCGTCGCTGACCAGGAGTGCCCGGCCGGTCTTGCGCACGCTTTCGACGAGGATGTCGTAGTTCAGGGGGTTGGCGCCGCGCAGGTCGATGACCTCGCAGTCCACGCCGTAGCCCGCCAGGGTTTCGGCGGCTTCGAGGGCGCGGTACAGCACCGGGCCGAAGGTGATCAGGGTGAGGTCCTGGCCGGGTTTCTTGATGTCCGGTTCCCCGATCTCGATCTCGTAGTATCCTTCCGGCACGCCGCCCTGGTGGAAGTACTCTCCCTTGCCGTAGAGCGTCTGGCTTTCGAGGAACACCACCGGGTCCGTTCCCGCCAGAGCCGCGTTGAGCAGACCCTTGGCGTCGTAGGGCGTGACGGGGTACACCACTTTCAGGCCGGGAATGTGGTTCAGCAGGCTCGACCAGTCCTGGGAGTGCTGGGCCCCGTACTTGAAGCCGATGGAGATGCGCAGCACGACGGGCATGCTCAGCATGCCGCCGCTCATGGCCTGCCACTTCGAGAGCTGGTTGAACACCTCGTCCCCCGCCCGCCCCAGGAAGTCGCAGTACATCAACTCGGCCACCACGCGGCCGCCGCTGAGGGCGTACCCGACCGCCGCACCCGCAATGCCGGCCTCGCTGATCGGCGAGTTGAAGAGACGATGATAGGGAAGCAACTCCGTCAAACCCCGGTAGCAGGCAAAGGCCCCGCCCCAGTCCCGGTTCTCCTCCCCGAAGGCAACCATCGTCGGGTCGATGGCAAAACGGTGCACCATCGCCTCGAACACCGCGTCCCGAAAGTTGTACTGCTTCATCTCCGGAAACGGTTTCCCGGTCTTGGCATCGAGGGCAAAGCGTTCCTTGCGGCGGATGCGCTGGAACTGCTCGTTCTCCTCCAGGGGCTGCAGCATCTCCGGCTCCCGTTCCGCGAACCGTTCCACCCGGCGGTTCGAGAAGGTCACCGTCTCGATGAACGGCGAATCCATGGGCTCGTAGGGGCTGAGATCGGGGTCGATGGCCAGCTTGAACAGCTCGAAGACAAAGGCCTCGGTCTCGCCGCGGATGCTCTCCAGTTCGTCGTCCCCGGCCACCCCGGCCTCCACCAGGCGCCGACGGAAGGCGGGGATCGCATCGGCGGCCTCGAAGCGCTGGATCTCCTCCTGGGAACGGTAGCTCGAGGCGTCCGAGGGGCTGTGCCCGGAGATGCGGTAGGTAGCGGTGTCCAGCAGCACCGGGCCGCGGCCTTCGGCGAGGATCTGCTTTTTGCGCAGGAAGGCATCCGCGACGGCGAGGGGGTTGTAGCCGTTGATCCGTTCGGCATGCATCTGGTCGGGGTTCACTCCCGCGCCGATGCGGGCGAGGACCTTGTAGCCCATGGTCTCGCCGCAGGTCTGCCCCCCCATGCCGTACTGGTTGTCCATGCAGTTGATGATCAGGGGCAGGCCGCCGCCGAGTTCCCGGTCCCACAATTCCCGGTACTGATCCATGCTGGCGAAGCAGATGCCCTCCCACACGGGACCGCAACCGAAGGAGGCGTCGCCGATGTTGCACACGACGATGCCCTTGCTGCGGTTGACGCGCTTGAACAGGGCCGCGCCCGGAGCGATGGAACCGCTGCCCCCCACAATGGCGTTGTTGGGGAAGATCCCGAAGGGGGCGAAGAAGGCATGCATGCTGCCGCCCCAGCCGCGGTTGAAACCCTTCGTCCTGGCGAAAATCTCCGCATAGGCCCCGTAGACGAGGAACCGGCGTGCCAGGGAACGCACGTCCCCCCGGTGGCCCCTCTCGACGACGGCCAGGGTGGCGC
This sequence comes from Lentisphaeria bacterium, assembly GCA_016935045.1. Taxonomy (GTDB): domain Bacteria; phylum Verrucomicrobiota; class Lentisphaeria; order Oligosphaerales; family JAFGRS01; genus JAFGRS01. Next base: position 5,964 of record JAFGRS010000218.1, read on the forward strand.
CGTCGCAGAACCCCCGCATGATGGCCAGCAGCCGATCCTCGTCCAGCTTGCGGATGGCGCTGAGACCCTTGGCCAGGATCTCGCTGTGGCTGCGGTGACTGCCGAAGATCGCGTCTTCGGGGTCCAGGGCCCAGGCCTGGCCGACGGCGGCGGCTTCCTGGCCGATGGAGAGGTGAGCCGGGCCGGCGTGCTTGTAGGTCACGCCCCCGTATTCGCCGACCTTCTTGATGTGGTCGATGATGGTCTCGAAGGTCCGCAGGACAACCAGGTCGTGGTAGAGGGTCCGGAAATCCTCGTCCGAGTACCGCCGGCGTTCCTGTTTGACGGTCCTGCGGTAGGCGTTGATGGGGATCGGGGCGAAGGCGATTTCCCCGGCCTCGAAGAGTTCCTCGGGAAAGATCTCAAGCTTCTTAATCATGGTTGCTCCTGGGCGCGGACACGGGCGTCCGGGAATACCCCCGGCCCGCCGGACCGCGGATTGCTGTCCGTTTCCTATCCTGCCTGCCCGGCAGGCCCCCCCGACGGGGACGCCTGGCCGGCATGGAGGACCACCTCCTTGAGGGCCTCGCTGATCGTGGGATGGGGGAACACGATCTGGCGCACATCCTCGACGCAGAGTTCCAGCTCCACCATGGCCGCGGCCGCCGCGATGAACTCCCCGCAACTGCCGCCGATCATGTGCACCCCCAGCACCTGCCCCCGACGCTCGCTGACGAGGGCCTTCACGGTGCCGCTGCGGCCGGCTTCCTCCACCAGGAAGCGTCCCGCCACCCCCATCGGGAGGACCGCCTTGCGGTAGCCCACGCCCCGGCTCCGCAAGGCCTCTTCCGTGGCCCCGACCTGGGCCACCTCCGGATGGGTGTAGACCACGCTGGGCACGGCGCCGAAGCGCATGCGGTCCGGTCTGCCGAACATGCTGTTCACCGCCACGATGCCTTCCCGGGCGGCGGAATGGGCCAGCAGCATGCGTCCGGTGCAGTCGCCGCAGGCCCAGATGCCGGGGACGTTGGTGCGGCCGCATTCGTCGACCCGAATCCCGGCCCGGCCCAGGTCCACGCCGGCCGCTTCGAGACCGAGGCCTTCGAGCACGGGCTTACGGCCGGTGGCGTTGAGGACCCACTCCCCTTCGAGGCGCTGCTCCCTGCCCTCGGCGTCCGTGAAGAGAACCGCATGTCCGTCCACCCGCGTGACCCGGGCGGAGAGGTGGAAGGCGACCTTCCTGCGGCGGAGTTCCCCCTGCAGTTTCCTGGCGATCTCGGCATCCAGCACCGGCGCGATCCGGTCCAGCATCTCGACCACGGTGACCGACGTCCCGAACTCGGCGAAGAAACAGGCGAATTCGAGCCCGATCACCCCCGCACCGATGATCACCAGGCTCGCGGGGACCGCCGTCAACTCGAGAATGCCGCTGGAATCCAGCACCGCCGGCGAATCCCCCAGCCCGGGAATCGGCGGCAGCGCCGGAACACTGCCGCTCGCCACCAGGATGTGGCTGGCATCCACCGCGCCCGAGGCCGACTCGATACGCCCCCTGCCCACGATCCGGGCCTCCTCCCGTACCAGCGTCACCCCCGATTGCTTCAGCAGGGCCGCCACGCCCTTCCCCAGCGTGCTCACCACCTCCCGCTTGCGCGCCTGCACGGCGCCCAGGTCCAGCACCGGGTCCCCCGCCTGCACCCCGTAGCGCGACGCCTCCCGGCAGTCGCTGAAGGCCCGGGCGCTGCGCAGAAGGGTCTTGGTGGGGATGCAGCCGACGTTCAGGCAGACACCCCCCAGCGCACCCTTCTCGTACAGCACCACCGACGTGCCGAGCCTGGCGGCATAGGCAGCCGCCTCGTATCCGCCCGGACCCGCACCGATGACAGCAAGATCAACCATGGGCTCACTCCAGCCAACAAGATCCCGACGGGACCCGCCAGGGCATACCCCCGGCGAACCCGCAATCCCACAGGCCCCGACCCGACACCCGCACCGGGCCGGAGGCAGCCCGCTCCCAGCCCGGAGGCCCGGCCTCGGGGCCGCGGGCAGGGATCCGAAGCCCCGCAATCCCAGGGGAGAACGGCAATTGGCCCTACCCCGCCAGGCTCACCAGGTCCACGTTCTCCAGCAGGGAGCGCAGGGTCTGCAGGAAGCGGGCCCCGGGGGCGCCGTCGACGACACGGTGATCGAGGGTCAGGCTCAACTGCATCATGTCCCGGTACACCACCGCCTCGCCCTGACGCAGGGGCCGGAGGATAGTCCCTCCGACCCCCAGGATGCCCACCTGGGGAGCGTTGATCACCGGGGTGAAACCGGTGATGCCGAGGGCACCGAGGTTCGAAACCGTGAAGGTGCCGCCGCGCATCAGGTCCGGATTCAGGGCCCCCGAGGATGCCTCCCGCGCCAGCTCGCGCACCCGGGCGCCGAGCCGGGCCGGGCTGAGGGCCTCGGCGTGGTGCACCACCGGCACCATCAGCCCCCGCGGGGTGTCGCAGGCAAAGCCGAGATGGACGGCGCGATGCTGCCGCAGCACCGTCCCGTCGAACTCGGCGTTGATCTCGGGATGCCGGCACAGGGCCCGAACGGTGGCGTACATGACCAGGTCGCCAACGGTCACGTCCCCCAGACCCAGGGCTTCCGCGGCGGCCTTGAGGCGGCGCCGCAGCGCCAGCAGATCCGTCGCGTCCACCTCGGCGTGGAGCGTGTACTGGGCCATGGTCGAGACGGACTCGTGCAGACGGCCCGCGATGATGCGGCGGATGTTGCTGAGCCGGACCTCCTTCACCTCCCCCTCGGAAGCCGCCTCGGAACCAGCCGCGGCAGCGGGGACCGCCGCGGCCGCCGCACCGGCCTGCCGTACGTCAGACGTCAGGATCATGCCCCCGACCCCCGTGCCGCCGGCCGGCGCAGACGCACCCTCCGCCACCAGGCGCGAAGCGGCGGCGGACAGGCGTGGCGCACCCTCGTAGGCCCGCACCACGTCCCGCTCGAGGACCCTGCCGCCGGGACCGCTGCCCGCCAGGGGAGGCAGGACCGCGGGATGCTCCCGCACGAAACTCCGCGCCCGCGGACTCATGGGAACCGCGCCGCCGGGCGCCGCATCCTCGACCGCCGCCGCGGCAACCGCTACGGACGCGGAGAGCGCCGTCGGCGCCGCCGCAACCTCCCCGAGGGACGCCTCCGGCGCGGGTCCAGAGCCCTTCGACTCGGCTGCCAGGCCACTCAGATCCTCCCCCGGCTCCCCTACGGCACAGATGGCCTCCAACACCGGCACCAGCTCACCCTCCTCCCGGAACAGCGCCAGGACCGTCCCGCCCACCGGGCTCTCGACCTCGAAGGTCGCCTTGTCCGTCTCGATCCCGGCGACGATATCCCCCGCCGAGACCGTGTCGCCCACCTTCACCCGCCACTCGGTCAGCAGGCATTCCTCAACCGTGTTGCCCTGCTTGGGCATGACGATGGCCGTCGCCATGGCGCTCTTTCTCCTTGCCGTCCGCCAATACCACCTGGACCCCGTGGGTCTCCAACTGCTCCCGGAACGACGGATCGATCCGGTCCGTCACCAGCACGTCGATGTCGTCCAGGCTCCCGCTCCGGGCAAACGAGGGCACCCCCATCTTGCTGTGGTCGGCCAGCAGAACCACCGTCGCCGCCCGGGCCATGATCTGCTGCTTCGTGAAGGCTTCGTTCACGTCCGTCGTCGTCATCCCCTCGCCGACCGTCAGGCCCATCGTCCCCATGAATGCCTTGCTCACCGTCAGGGCCCCAATGACATGCTCCGTCAAGGGACCCACCAGGGTCCGCGACAAGCCCCGAAACTCACCCCCAACCAGAATCAGACGGTGATCGGCTTCCATCAACGTCCAGGCCGCCATCAGGGAGTTCGTCACAATCGTCAAACCCCGATGCTGCGCCAACAGACGCGCCAGCAGCAGTACCGTCGAACCCCCATCCAGATACAACGTGTCGTGATCCGCAACCAAACCCTCCGCCGCCCGCGCAATCCCTTCCTTCGCCGACCGGTTCTCACCCTCCTTCGCCGTGAACAACGGCTCCACATGACGACGCGGCGTCAACGTCGCACCCCCGTGCACACGCGTCAGCAAACCGCGCTGCTCCATCTCGGAGAGATCCCGGCGAACCGTCGCCGAACTCACCGAAAGAGCATCCGCCAACTCGTGAATCGTGCGCCCGGGAGTCCCCGACAACAACTCCAGGACCCGCGCCTCACGCTCGGCCTGCAACAAACGACTTGCCATCGCCACTGCCCCAATAGCTCAAGAATGAGCAGGAATGGGACCCAGTTGCCCCAATCACTCCCAACAATAGAGTGTTTTTGATCAAAATGCAAGCATTTGTGATTGATTTTGTTCATATTGAGAAGAGGGGGGGGAAGGGTACGGCCGGTGCCTTTTTCCCCCCGTGCCGGCCGGCGCCCCCGACGGCCGATCTCCTTCCGTCCCCCGTACCGGCCGGCGCATCTTCTCCGCGCCGGGTTGGCTTGTCGGGCGGTTTGGGTGGAGATACAGTCACGGCCGGATATCCGTGTCGCCGGGCGGCGGCGTTGCTGTCGCCCGCAGGTTCGCGGCGGGGGGGCCGGGGCCTGGCGGGGCGCACGAGGCGGGTATACGAGCAGGAGGAAACGGATCATGGTTCCCGTGGGTACCGCGGCACGTTCCGAACCTCTGTCCCGGCGCGAGGTGGACCGCAGGATTGCGTCATTGCGGGCGTTTCGGTTGCCGGTGCGTTCGGTGCGGGAGCGCCTGGACCGTACGCTGGACCGTCGCATCCGGGTGGATGCCGGCGCGGGCTGGAGGAAGCTGGTGCTGGTGGTTGGGGGGGAGGACGTGAGCTGGGCGACGGTGGTGGACTTCCGGCAGCGCATCGGCACGGGTGTGTTGCGCATGGGAGGCATTGCCGGGGTGGGCACGCGGGATGACCGGCGTTTCCTGGGGTACAGCCGTTGCGTGCTGGAGAATGCGTTGCGCTGGATGCGGGGGGAGGGATACCACGCCAGCATGCTGTACGGCATCCCGAGTTACTACCCCAAGTTCGGCTACGCGAAGGCCTTCCCGAAGGTACGCTTCACGGTTGCGGTGCGGGACGCGGAGCGGGTCCCGGACCCGGCCCTGACCCTGGTCCCCTTCGCGGCCGAGACCCACCTCCGCCCCGTGCTGGCCATGTACCACGCCAACAACGCCCGCAGGACCGGCATCACCCTCCGGGACCCGGGCCGCTGGCAGCCCTTCCGACGCGGCCTCCAGTGGGGTGCCGAGGCCGAAGCCCGGGTGGCCCTGGACGCCAGGGGGCGAGCCGTCGGCTACATCGTCTACCACCAGCAACCTCTCACCGCCAGCGTGACGGAGGTCGGCTACGCCTCGCCGGCTGCCTTCCCCGCCCTCCTGCGAGACGCCGCGCAACGGGCCTGGGAGCAACGCATCGACACGGTCGAATTCCACCTGCCGGAGGACGACTGTTTCATGAGCTACTGCCGCGGGCTGGGCTGCCGCAAGGAGGTCACCTACACGGCGGACGGCGATGGCATGGTGCGCCTGATCCACGTCCCCGGCGCCCTCGGAGCGGCAGCCGAGGACATGGCGTCCCGGGCCCGGGGTACCGGCTGCCTGACCATCCGGACGAACCTGGACGACGCGGGGCTGTCGTGGTCCGGCGGCAGGTTGCGTGTCGGTCCAGCCAGTGCCGCGGCCCCCACGGTCCGCCTGCCGCAATGGGCCCTGGCCCAGTGTCTGTACGGCTACCGCGAGGTGGCGGCCGCGACGGCCGAGGGGATCATCCGGGGTACGGCGGGGGCGCCGGCGCTGCTGGCCGAGTTGCTGCCCGTGCGCCCGCACTACCACTACAACGCAGACCATTTCTGAGAGGAGAATCACCATGCCCGCCGGAAGCGTGACAGCCCCCGAGTGGCGCGACCTCGTCGACCCGGTCTCGGGAGTCCCCCTGCGCCAATGGACGACCTACCGGACCAACAACCACCACCTCTACTTCACCAACCCGGGATGGTACGACGACGGCCGCCGCGGCCAAGTGAGGGGGAAAAGGACACTATGGACACTATGGACACTATGGACACCAACGGACGGGCGAAGGGAGATGCCGTGGCCGCCCGGGGCCACCATGCCCTCCCTTTCCATCCCCCTTCCGTTGTGTCCGTTCGTGTCCGTTTCCCTCTCTCCCTCGCCGTGTCCGTTCCCCCCTCTCCCCCCGCGCGGGGCAGGATGCGGCAGGACACCTGGGCGGTCCTCCGTTGGGCGCAACACGCTGCGACCGCGTGCCATGGCGCCTCGCGGCCGATGCTTCGTGCATCCTCCAGGTCAGGTCCTGTCCGGCCGCTGGGTCGCTGCCCGGGCTCGTCCTTTGCCGCCGGGCAACCGCCAGGTGAGCCGGGAAAGGCTGCTCCACATGCGCAGGGGGAAGAAGGTGGCCTGGAAACGGTTCGAGTAGACCGAGGTGACGATGTAGCGCAGGGCGTCACGCGTCGCCAGCCGCCGCCCTTCTTCGAGCCGCAGGATCCACCCCAGCGCCCCCAGCCGCAGCACGGCCGAGACCAGAAACAGCACCCCGTGGTAGCTGATGGGCCAGCCCAGGACCGTGATGCGCCAGGAGCGGCCCAGCCACTGGGCCACGACGCCCCCGAAGACGCCGCTGAGGGTGCCGGCAATGGCCACCACGAGGCTGTTGATGGCCACGACCGCCGACCCGGAACGCCCCTTGTCTCCGGATTCCGTGAGCCGCAGAAGCAGGTTGAAGGCGCCCAGGTCCATTCCCGGCCAGGCCACCACGGCGGTGAGCACCAGGATGTAGCCCGGGACCCAGGACCCTTGCCGCACCAGGATCCAGGCGCTGGCGCCGTTGACCACGACCAGGCCGGCCAGCAGCAGCGCGGGCTTGGAGCCGTAGCGGTCGACGATGCGCCCCCAGAAGGGGTAGGCCGCCATGGACACGAGGGTGGGAACCGTGACCAGCAGCAGGTTGGCCGTGAGGTTGGTCATGCCCACCTCCTCGAACAGGTAGAGCCAGATGAACTGGCCGATGTAGCCGGTGGCGAAGGTCATCGTCGCCGAGTAGCCCAGAAAGGCCCGGAACGCCGGATTCCGCAGCGGCCGGGAAACCAGCTCCCGCAGGCCGAGATGGGGATGCACGTGCACGGGCTTGTCGTCGGGGACCCGGGCAAAGAACAGGATGTCGACCATACCGCAGAGGCCCGCAACCAGGAACATTGCGCTGATGATGTTGCGCAGCAGAAGGCGTTGTTCCGGGTCGGGCCAGTCCAGGGCCAACCCAGCGAGCAGCGAAAGCACCACCCCCACAGCCTGCCCATACTGGATGCGACGGGCGTTGTAGCGCCCGCGGATGCGGGAGGGGATCACGTCGGCCATCCACGACATCCAGGCCGGAGCGCTGACATTGGCGAGGAGGGTCGACACGAACATCAGGGTCAGGAGAGCCGGCCACTGGAGCCGCGGCGGGAACATCCAGGGTATGGCCGCGATGAGGAGCCACAGGAAGCGGTGTGCCGTGCAGGCCCAGAGGAAGACGGCCTTGCGGTACCCATAGCGCTCGATGAAGAAACTGGCGGGCAACTGCACGACCGCCCCCAGGAAGGGGATGGCGGCCAGGATGCCGAATCCCAGAGGGGTCACCCCCAGGAGCGTCGCGAAGCGCGTAAATGCCGCCCCGACACTCAGATGCATCCAGGCAGAGCCAAACAACCAAGCCAGGATGATCACCCGCAGGGAATCCCGCAGGGACGCTCCACCCTCCGGCACGGGAGGGCTGCCGCCGCAATGAACAGGGGACGGGGAAGATGACGAGGGCGCGTTCACCCGGCAAATATAGCCGGGGACCCGCCGGAAACCACCGCGTCAGACCGCACCGTCAGGGCTGTTTCAAGATCCGGCGAATCGCTTCCTGCCGCCACTGCCCTTGCGGCAGTGGAGCACCGATTCGGGGTGAGGAAGCGCGGCCGCGCCCCTTCCCCGCCCTCCGATCGGCGCTCCACCGGGACAAGCCCGGCGGCGGCGTTGGGATCTTGAAACAGCCCTGTCTCAGCGCTGCAACCCCTCGGCCGGCGGTCCTCCGCCGTACCTGCGTCCCTGCGGGCGTCCCGCCTGTGCCCGCCAATCAGTAGTAGTACCATATGGTGCCGTAGTCGGCGGGGTCCTCGCCGGCCGCGGCCAGCCGTTGCAGGTAGTCGTGGATGGAGACGTCGGTGTAGACGTAGGTGTCGGCCTTGGCCAGCTTCTTCTCCCAGGGATGGAATTCGTAGACCCGGCAGCCGTTGGGCAGGATGCCGATCAGATCGTGGTGCTGGCCGGCGCGAAGGTAGTTCTTGCCGAGCCGCGGCACGTTGAATACGACCTCGTCGGTGCGCACGCTCCCGGGGAACAGCCGGTTCTCTTCCTTCTGCTCCTGGAGCAGCCGGGCGATGGGCACCCGGAAGTCTGCCGTCTCCTCCTTGCCCTTCGTATTAAAGGTATAATAGGGCGTCACGCCGATGCTGCGCAGGTGCTGACGCAGGGCGCAGGCCTCGAAACGCCGGGATACGTGGAAGGTATACACCAACTGGTTGTAGACCCCCATCCCCTGGCGCCGGATGCGCTGCACGGCCTCCATGGCCGCCGGGGTGATCTCGGTGGGGTGCTCGAAGTGCGTGACGACGAGCACCTCCCTGCGTCCCGGGATGTGGTACTGCGCGATCATGCGCACCAGCGTTTCGGTGATGCGTTGGGGGAGGGTCACCGGCGTGCGTGTGCCGATCCGGATGCGGTTGACGTGGGCAATGCGGCTCAGACGCGAGAGGATGGCACGGAGCCGCCGGTCGCTGAGGATGAAGGGGTCGCCTCCGGTGACCAGCACTTCCCGGATGGCGGGACGCTCGGCAATCCAGTCGATGGCCGCCTCCATCTGCGGCCAGGGCGCCGTCGCGTTGCCCGCGCAGACGTCCGTGATCTGCCAGTTGCGCTGGCAGTAGACGCAGATCTGGGGGCAGGTGAGAACGGGCTTCAGGATGCAGATCATCGGGTAGCGCCGGGTGACGCCCGGGAGGGGGGAGGTGTCCCGTTCCAGCATGAAGTCCATGCAGCCATCTCCGGCAGCGCGTTCCTCCCGGACGGCGGTCACGTACCCGAGGGAGGGAATGACCTGGGCGCGGATGGCGCGATCCGGTTCGCCCCCGGCACGGGCCTCCATCAGGGAGGCGTAGTAGGGGGTCACCGCGAAGGGCACGTGGTTCTTCCGCGCCAACTCGATTGCCTCGCGTTCTGCCGGAGTCAGTTCCACGAGGCGGGCGAGGGTGTCCGCATCCCGGATCGCGTGGCGCACATGCCAACGCCAGTCGTTCCACTCGACATCCGTGATGCCGTATACGTTCATGATCCGCTGTCGATTGCGGCTGCGGCGCCGGGCCAGGGCACTGTGCAGACCGCAGGGCACCCGGTCGGCATGGACGTGAGCCCGAGCCGCCAGGGTGCAGAGGTAGTCCGACCGGCGCTGGGCCACAGACACCCCCTCCGTTTCGTCGGTCACAAGGACGGGCTCCCGGTCGTAGATGCCGGATCGGCCCACAATGGCGCGCAGCAGGTGCTCGATCTCCGCCAGAAACCCGGCCGACGGCGGCGCCGGCTCGGAAGTCTCCGACTCGTCGGCATCGCCCCGGGCCAGCAGGGCCAGGTAATGGAAGAAGCCGAACCCGACGCGGGCCTCGTTGCGCGGGTGCACCAGGTCGAGAAGGACGTGCACACTCTCCTTGACCAGCACCCATTCGAGGGGTTCGAGGGGGGCTGCCTCCCGGCCCGTTCGCAGAAGACTTGCCACCAGGACCCGCTCCAGGGCCTCGCGGCGTTGGGGCAGGGGGCCCGGGAGCAGCAGAGCGTCACGGATGGCGGGAGCGATGTCGAGGATGCGCAGCAGTGTGCCGTGCGCCTCCCTGTATTGCGTTGGATTCATGGGAAGGGACTCCTATCGTGTGCGTTCCGGCCGCCAGTGGAAACAGGTGCGGGAAAAAGCACGCACGCCGTGACAGTCAACCCGAGAGGGAAAGGGCCCAGCCGCCGTGCGAAACACCTCCACACGGGGTCCCAGGTCAGCCGACGGAAGATGCTTCCGAGGGGAAGCGGACCGCTTCCGCCTTCTCACTCATACCACCCCCGGGCGGATTTGTCAAACCCGGGCCACGGGCTCCCGTAAGGCCACACTCCAGTCCGATTCCCCTGGAGGGCGAAGCTCCTGCTGAGCCGATTCCCCTGGAGGGCGAAGCTCCTGCTGAGCCGATTCCCCTGGAGGGCGAA
>JAFGRS010000219.1 GCA_016935045.1 Lentisphaeria bacterium
CCCGTTTTTTCGCCCGGGACCTCCCCCCCGGAGTGGTGCCGCCACCGCTGCCCCCGCCCCTGGCCCTGACGCCCCTGCAGTGTGTGGCACAGGTCATCCAGCAGGCGGTTTCCGTGCTGACTGTGCCTCCCGCGCCGGGGCATTGCCACTGGGTCGAGCTGGAGGTCGACCTGCCGCAGGAACGGGGCAAGACCAGGAGCTACGAGGGTTCTCTGATCCGGGGCAGCAACGGGCAGTTCCGGTTGACGGCCTCCGGAGTCCCGGAAGTCGGCAGCCTCGCGATCGGGTCCGGGGAACACCCCTGGATGGCGGCGGCCGGAGGAAAGGTCTTCGTCGGGCGCCTGGAGGCACGGGAAGACCGGAGCGTGGCTGCCTTCCTCCGCCCGGAGCTGTTGCTCAAGGTGCACATGGTCGGGGGAGCGGCGGCAGCCCTGGCTCTGGCCCCCGATGCCTTCAGCCAGTACGTCAGCGTCAGCGAACGGGAAGGCGCCGGCGAGGAACGCATCCTGGAACTCAGCCTGCATCACAAGCATGCCAGGGGCCAGGTTGCCCTGCGCATCCAGCGCGAGAGCCTGAGCCCGCTGGGCGCCGAGTTCGCCGTTGGGTCGGTCACCGGAACCGTACGCGTCCGGCACTGGGCTCTTGACACCGTCGCCAGTCCCGCACTGTTCGAGGAACCCCGCGGCACGTCGCCGCAGGAAGTGCCCCAGGCAGACCTGCTGCGGATGTTCGCGACCGTGCTCACCTTCGCCATGGAGAGTGTCGAATGACCGTCTTCTCCAGGAACCGCGCTTCATGGGTGTTTCTCGCCGCCCTCTGCTGCGTGCTGACGTCCGTGGGGGCACTCGGGCAGGCGCCCGACCAGATCCGGATCGCGGCTCGGGACACCGGGGGCCGGGGCCTGCTGTGCGAATCCGGCGGCAAGCGCATCCTGATGCTGTCGGGTTCGCCCGAGGAGATGGGGGCCGCGCACGGGCGGCTGCTGGCCGGAGACGTGCGTGCCGTTGCCCAGGGGGTGATGTACGTGGTAGGGGCGGGGTACTCGGCCTCGAAGGGAGACTGGTTCTTCGACCGGATGGCGGAGATCGAGGAGCGCACGCGCCCCCACACCCCCGAGCGCTTTCTGCGGGAATGCGACGCGATGAGTGCCGCCGCGGGCGTGACGCTCCGCGATGGCAGGACGGTCAACTTCTTCCCCGAGTTGTTCCATTGCAGCGGCGCGGCGGTGCGGGGAACGGCCAGCGCGGGGGGGAAGGTCGTCCATGCCCGCGTCCTCGACTACATGCGCGACATCCGGCTGCAGAAACACGCCGTGATCCAGCTCTGGATGCCCTCGGAACACTATGCCTGGCTCTCCCTCGGGTACGGCGGCTTCATCGGCACCGTGACCTGCATGAACGAGAAGGGCCTGGCCATCGGTGAAATGGGGGGGCGAGGGGAGGGGAACTGGGACGGAATGCCGATGAACTTCCTGCTGCGCGACGCCATGGAACGGGCCGCCACCGTCCGCGAAGCCATCGCCATCCTGAGAGAAACACCCCGAACCTGCGAGTACTACTACGTGCTCAGCGACCGCAGCCGTGACATCGCCGGCGTGGCCGCCACCCATGACACCTTCGAGGTCCTCGAAGCGGGACAGCAACACGACCTCCTGCCCCCCGTCCCCGCGGATACCGTCTTCCTCAGCGCCGGAAGCCGGGCCAAACACCTCTCCGAACGCCTCCACGAACACCACGGCCGCATCGACGTGCCCACCATGATCGACCTCATCAAGAGACCCGTGGCCATGAACTCCAACCTCCACGACGCCATCTTCCAGCCGGAATCCCTCGATATGTGGTGCGCCGATGCCGGAATCCATACCGTCGCCTGCGACGAACCCTACCTTCGCGTCAACCTCGACGATCTCATGCGCTACTACCGCAACGCCATGGGAAACACGGTCGGACACTGACCCGTACACCCCAGGGCTGTTTCAAGATCCCAACGCCGCCGCCGGGCTTGTCCCGGTGGAGCGCCGATCGGAGGGCGGTGAGGGGGCGCGGCCACGCTCCCTCACTCCGAATCGGCGCTCCACTGCCGCAAGGGCAGTGGCGGCGGGAACCGATTGGCCGGATCTTGGAACAGCCCTGCGTACACCCAGACAACCGCACGACCTGCTGGAGCGGCCGCGTCCTCGCGGCCATCCCGCCCTGGAGCGGCCGCGGCCTACTGGAGGGCGAAGCCGTGTCGACGCGGGGGTGCGTCCGCACACCCCTTGCTCAAGACCCTGAGCCCAGTCGAAGGGCTCCCGCTGAGCCGTCCCATATTCACTGCTCTGCCAAAGAAATGAACGATGACAGTCGGACGAGATGACCCGTGCCCGTGCGGCAGTGGGATGAAGTTCAGGAAGTGTTGTGCCGCCAAAGCGGAAACGGCGCCGGCCGGCCTCATGGCGGAGGTGTCCCGCAAGGGGAAAGACGGCATATTCATGCACCGGCGGCCGCAATGAGAGCGAAAAAGGCAATGGGAGGCAGAACATGCGGTCGAGCGGGTACCCGTTTGGCGTCCATTGGTGGCCGTCAAACGGCTTCGCAACGTGTGGACCGGTGAAGCCGCCTCTGCCGTACCTGCCGAGGCCGTGGAGAATCGCCGCGGGCACCGTGCTCCGACGCGTGCGGTTCCGGGGATCGTTCTGCGCCTCTCAGCCGAGGGCCGTCGAGGCTCAGAACCCCTCGCTCTCCTCCCCGACGTCGCCCTCCTCCTCGTCCCCGTCGTCTTCCTCGCCCCCGTCCGCCTCGGGGAGGTCATCGAGATCTTCGTCCTCCTCCTCGACGTCCAGGGCATCCCCGTCGAGAGGCACGGGTTCGAACCCGCTGTCCAGCGTGTCGCCGGTTTCTGCGACGCCCTCTTCGTCCGCATCGTCCTTGTCGAGGTCCTTCAGGGGTGCGATGGTGGTCACCACTCCGATGCGGTCGTCCTCGCGCAGGCGCATCACGATGACACCGCGGGAATTGCGGCCAAGGGGCCGGATCTCCCTGGTGTTGATGCGGACAACCTGACCCTTGACGGAGGTCAGGATGACATCCATGTCCTCCTCCAACTGCACCGCCTCGACCACTTCGTCCCCCTCACGCAGACGGATGCTGATGACCCCCTTGCTGCCGCGCCGGGTCAGGCGGTACCCGCCGCCGGAGATCTCCGCATCGTCCGCCGCGACACCGGTGCCCAGGCGGCTGCGCTTGCCGATCCCCCGGGCCGTGATCACCAGCAGGTCCGCGTCGGGATTGACCACCGTCATGGAAACCACTTCGCTGGCGCGATTCCCGTCCGGACCGGCAAGATTCATGCCGTGCACGCCACGCGACGCACGCCCCATGGTCCGGATGTCTCTCTCCTGGAACCGGCATGCCCTGCCGGCACGACTCGAAAGCAGGATCTCCTGGTCGCCGTCAGTCAGCTTGGCGTCGATCAGGTCGTCCCCCTCCTCGAGGATGATCGCCCGGATACCGCGGTGACGCAGGTTGCGGAAGGCATCCAGCCGCGTCTTTTTAACGATGCCGTTGCGGGTGGCCATCACCACCGCGAGTTCCGGGTTGTCCACTGCGCAGACACTCATCACGGCCCGGACCTGCTCGCCTTCGGCCAGCTCCAGCAGATTCACCAGGGCTCGTCCACGGCCGTCCCGTGCGCCCTCCGGGATCTCGTAGGTCTTCAGCCAGTGCATCTGCCCCTGGTTGGTGAAAAACAGCACGTAGTCGTGGGTCATGGCGGTGAGCAGGTGCTGCACCTCGTCCTCCTCGTCCCGCGTCTGCATCCCGCGGATGCCGACCCCGCCCCGGTTCTGAAGCTGGAAGGCATCTTCCGGCAAGCGCTTGATGTAGCCACTGGCCGACATCGTGACGACCCATAGGGACTGCGCAATCAGATCCTCGATCCCGAGTTCCCGTTCTCCGGCCAGGATGCGCGTCCGCCGCGCGTCCGCGTAACGTTCGCGGATCTCGAGCAACTCGGCGCGCACGACCCCCATGCGCAGATCACGGCTGCCCAAGAGTTCCTTGAGGTGGCTGATCTGCCGGCGCAGGGCGTCGTACTCCTTCTGCAGGTCCTCGATGGCCAGCCCGGTGAGCTGATGCAACCGCATCTCCAGGATCGCCGCGGTCTGTTCCCTGCTGAGGGAGAAGCGTTCCATCAGTCGCGCCGCGGCATCCTCCCTCGTCCGCGATCCGCGGATGATCGCCACCACCTCGTCGAGGTTCGCCACCGCGATCAGCAGACCTTCGAGGATGTGCGCCCGCGCCTCTGCCCGTTCGAGCTCGTACTGGGTGCGCCGCG